>CAIPJU010000257.1 GCA_903865465.1 uncultured Bacteroidota bacterium | reverse complement strand
TGGTTCCATTACAGGAAAATCTTCGAGTTTTAACTTTGGAGGCGGACTAGGCAATATTGTATCAGTCAGCTCAATCACTATTGGAGCAATCTATAAGTTTTAAGTTCTTCATTGATTGGATCGGGTTAGGAGAAAGAAGAAAATATTCGTAAAATTGCTGTTCCCAATTTAATGGAAGAACATTTAAACTATCCGATGAAATTAAAGTTTACATTACTGCTTCTCTCTGTATCAATATCATTTGTATCAGGACAGTCCGGAAAACAAAACCAATTCATTCTTAATACTATTGAAGAGGAGACCGTGAAATACCGTGCGGTTTATCAGGATCTGCACAGGAATCCCGAGCTTTCACTCATGGAGTTTGAAACGTCGAAGAAAATTGCAAAGGCGATTAAAGAACTTGGCTATGAAGTAACAACAGGTGTAGGAGGAAACGGAGTCGTAGCAGTATTAAGAAACGGACCTGGCAGGGTAATTATGCTCAGGACCGATATGGATGCCCTTCCTGTAAAGGAGAATACCGGTCTGCCTTTCGCCAGCACTTCCATCATGAAAAATGCAGCAGGAAAGGATTTTCCAGCAATGCATGCCTGCGGCCACGACCTCCATATGTCGGTGTGGCTTGGCACACTCGAAATGATTGCCAGATTGAAAAATCAATGGAAAGGCACTATTGTTGCCATTGCAGAGCCGGCTGAAGAGATCTCAGGCGGATCATTGAATATGATAAACGACGGCCTCTTTGCAAGATTCCCAAAACCCGACGTCGCACTTTGCTATCATGTCAGTCCGGAGTTACCGGCAGGTACAATAGGGTACTGTTCAGGCCCAATCTTTGCCGGCGTAAGTAATTGCGATATAACTGTTTACGGAAGAGGAGGACATGGTGCCATGCCTCATAAAACCATTGACCCTGTTGTTCTCACATCACGCATTGTACTCGATCTGCAAACAATAGTGAGCCGTGAGACAAATCCTGTTAAGCCTGCCGTTGTTACAGTAGCTGCAATAAATGGAGGATCAAAGAATAACATCATCCCCGATGAGGTGAAGATGCTTATGACACTGAGGTTTTTCGATGATGAAGTTTTTGCGCACATGAAAGAGGCTATTTCGAGAATAGCCAGAGGTGATGCAATAGCAGCAGGATTACCGGATGATAAAATGCCTCTGATAAAGTTCAGCGATGAAGCAACGCCCCCTGTCATAAACAATAAAAATCTGGTATACGAGAGCGTTAGTTACATGCAGGATATACTCGGCAAAGAAAAAGTCATTGAGGTCGAACCGGCAATGGTGGCTGAGGATTTTGGCCAATACGGCCTGACTGCTGAAAAAATAACTATTGCCTTATTCTGGCTGGGTGGGGTTAATCAGGAGAAATATGACGAGTATACAAAAAAGGGCTTGAGTCTTCCTTACCTTCACAGTTCATTGTTTGCACCCGACTTTGATCCTGCTTTCAAATGTGGTGTTAAGGCAATGAGCAGGGCAATAATAGGCTTACTTGGAAACAAAGCCAATTGATTAAAATGGAGAGAATTTTCAGAGAATCGGTACTGTTTGAAAATCAGAAGTTCCGGATATCCGGTTTGGATAAAGGAGATTATGAAACATGCACATTCAGAGCTTGCGACTTCTCTGATTGCGATTTATCGGCCATTCAATTTCTCGGTTGTGAATTCCGCGATTGCAACCTGAGCCTCGTCAGACTGGGACTGACTTCATTCAGGGAGGTAAAATTTATAAATTCCAAACTACTTGGGCTGCACTTTGATGATTGCAATAGCCTGATGATAAGTTTTGAAATAGAAAACTGTTCATTGGATCTCTGCTCATTCGGCAGAATGAAGCTTAAAAAAACCCTTTTCAAAAATTCAAAAATTTCCGAGGCCGATTTTACTGATACTGATCTTACAAGATCAATATTCATGAATTGTGATCTGCAGAGGACAATATTTAAAAACACAAACCTCGAAGGTGTCGATTTCTCAACATCTTTCAACTATTCTATTGATCCTGACAGTAACAGGATTAAAAAGGCAAGGTTCTCCATGCAGGGATTAGCAGGATTACTTGATAAATATGATATTGAAATAGATAGATAGAACTCTTATTTTATTCCGATAAGGTCCAGCACTCCGTTGATGAAAGTCAGGGGGTGAACCGGGTTTCCGGGAATATAGAGATCAATATGGTTCTTGTCGATGAAACTTCTGTCAAGGGCGGGGCTGCCTTCAAATATTCCACCGCTGATAGCATCAGTGCCTGCAAGAATGATTATTTTGGGTGTCGGAGTAGCATCATAAGTTATCTGCAAAGCCGAAGCCATATTCTTTGAAACTGGTCCTGTAATTACTATTCCATCGGCATGACGGGGTGAGGCAACAAATTCAATACCAAAGCGCCCCATATCGAAGTTCACATTTCCACAGGCATTAAGTTCAAGCTCACAACTGTTGTCGCCCCCGGCTGAAACCTGTCTCAACTTAAGCGATCCCCTGAAAAACTTCCGTATCTCCTTTCTGATTACATCCATCCCGAGAGTCAAAGGTTCAATTCTGCCTTCGGTGACTATCAACCGTTCCCTGATATTTGTGGCGAGTCTGTAATCTGTGGTAAATTTTATCTTTTCGGGAAATATCCTGGAACACTCTCCACAGAAGGCACATTTACCAAGATCGATCCTTACCGGGCTAATCATTATGGCTCCTGTGGGACAGATCTCAGCGAGGGCTTTCTCATCGCACACTTCAGGCCCTATATCGGGACGCCCCCTGAAAATTCCTGGGGCTTTAACTTTCCTGAGGTCGGGAATAAATTGCTTTCCCTGGTGTCGGAGTATTTTAATTGTATTTATCATTTGGGCTTTTTTGGTTCACTCCCTTTTATCTTTTATCTTCCTATAAATCGTGCCCGCAATATGAGAGATCAAAGCTCTTATTACTGACAGGGAAATCAGAGATCTCATTATTTCTCACACTCAGAGCAAGAGCAAGCCAGTTATGGAATGAAGGATCCTTGATCTTATAGTGAATTAGGTCACCATTATCTCCGGTAATGGCTGCATGGCATATTTCGCCGCGCCACCCTTCGGTAAGGGAGATAGAAAACATATTTGACCTTAGTTTAAAGGAAGGGATGTACGATGCACTCTCTTCTGATATCATGGCAATCATTCTCCTTATATAGGCTATTGACTGGATAACCTCTTCCCTTCTGATCCTCACCCTTGAGTATACATCTCCGTGATGCTTAATGATGGGTTCATGATCAAGTTCGCTGAAAACCCCATATGGATGCGATACCCTGATATCCCGCTCAACTGCATTCATCCTTGCTGACATACCCACAGTACCTATTGATGCAAGCTGCTCATTCGCCAGCATACCGGTCCTTTCAAACCTCGACAGGATACTTGGCAGTTTTGATATTTCCAAACCCATTTCAGAAAAATCAGGTTCGAAAGCATTGAGCACTTCATTTAGCCTTTTTATGAGTTCCGCTGTTAAAGGATATGGATTATATCCGACACGTATCATTCCCTTTGCCAGACGATTACCACACCACTCCTGGAAAAAGTTGATTATTGGAGTCCTTAGCCGTCCGAAGACAGAGCTGCCGAGTTGATATGCTACATCGGTGCAGATAGCGCTCAGGTCGCCGGTATGTATTGCAATCCGTTCAAGTTCCTGTGCTATGGTCCTGGCAATCAGGACCTCTCTCCCAACCGCAATACCTCCAAGGCTCTCAAACAAATACGAAAAAGCAGTTGTATGACCAATAACACTGTCGCCTGCAATAGATTCTGCCAGGATGGTCCGCTGAAGAAGCTTTGTCTTATTAAGAAAAAGTTGCTCCACTCCCCTGTGCTGGTATCCAAGTTGTATTTCGAGGTGCAGGATCTGCTCACCGTTACAAATGAATCTGAAATGGCCGGGTTCAATAATACCGGCATGAACGGGTCCTACCCCTACTTCATGAAGCTCTTCTCCTTCAATGTTAAAGAAAGGATATTCAGACATCTTAGCTGATTTATCGAATCCGTTCACAGGATACCTTACTGGTTTTAACCAGGGATGATCGATATATGCTATACCAAAATTCTCATGTATTTCACGTTCAAACTTTTCAAAAGCCAGATTTGTCGCTGAAAAAGAGTCCAGAATCGCATCAAGCTTCACACTTGTTGAGGAGATGTTGATATTGTGGGTGCTATCATCGGCAATACAGCAGATGAGACGCAGATATACATCTTCCTTTATACCGAAGTAAAGAACACAATGTCTGTCGCGATCTCCTTCGATGAAAGAGGAGTTCCCGTCAAGAAACTCTCTGTATGTCATTTCCGGAATATCATAAAAAGGAACTGACTGCTGATTATGAATTGTCAAAAAGTTCATATCAATTAGGTAATATTTTTACTGCATCCTTAAGTAGCTCAACAAATGCTAAAGGGGGATTTAATCCCAGCCATACGGCAGTGAAAAGAAGCACATACTGACTAAAAGACTCCCATTGATTTATTTTTGGTAAACTAGCCTCGTCTATGCCTGCAACTGGCAGGAACAATATTTTGAGTGTATTCTTTCCGAAGGCCCAAATAACTATTGTAAGCAAAACCAACACTACCAGGAGAATAACAATATGACTGCTTTCAAAAAGTGACCTGAAAATCAGGAATTCGCTTACAAACATACCTGAAGGGGGCATGGCAGTGGCGCTGATAAAGCCAAAAAGGATTACCATTGCCCCGGCAGGGTTATATTTAAAATAATTCCCTGCATCCTCAATGCTCTTGCTTTGGAAGGTTCGATAGAGTTGGTTGAACTGAAAGAAGAGACTCGATTTTACGAAAGCATGAAGAATAACATGCAGTACAGCAGCATAATAACCAATTCCTCCTGCTGCTACTCCAAGCATTACTATTCCCATATGTTCAATACCTGAGTAGGCAAACATCCTTTTTATATTCAAGACCTTCGTCATGTAGACAGTAGCAACAAAAATTGAGAGCAATGCCGCAATAAATACAATGAGATTTGCCCATCGGTAAAGACCGGTATGGGCGATGATTGCATAAAACCTGAATATAGCGACAAAGCCCATGTTCATCAGAACACTTGCCAAAAGGGCTCCGGCGGGTGCAGGGGCAATATCCTTGGCATCAATCCCTGCAGTATACATTGGTACGAGTCCGAGTTTAGCGGTAAAGCCAGTAAATATGAACAGGAAGGCAAGTCTCAGCCAGAATGGGTTCAGGCGATCTTTATATGCCATCAGATTGGCAAATGAAAGGTCGTTTGAACCTGCACCTCTCAATGAGAGACTCAGAAAGAGGATTCCTATAAATACGAAAGTGATGCTGATGGCACAAATAAAGACATACTTCCATGTGCCTTCAAGGGCAAGTCTGTTACGGTGATGGTAGATCAGCATGGAAGCCGAAAGAGTTGTCATTTCGGTAAAGATCCATATGACGGCGATGTGATTCGCAAGATAAGCTGCAGTTATTGATGTTATCAGGCTGACCATTGCTGCATAGTATATCGCCCTCGAGGCGGGTGTCTCATCATGCCTCTTCATATACAGGTAACTATGGATAAGAGCAGGAATAGAAATTATTGTAAGTGTCAGTAATAATAGCAATCCCAGCGAATCGAAGGAAAAATAGACAAGTGCATTACTCCTGTAATTGAAACATGCAAAGAAGGTAAAACTAATTTGAACTATTATAAATAAGATCACAAGGACATTGTTCAAAACATTGTTACGATTTGCAAGCAGCAAAGCAGCTATTGAGAAGGCAACTATAAGGTAAATCAGAGTCATTTCACAAATTTTAATAATCTTTCATATCCGTAAGACGGTCAACATCAGCATCCTTGAAGACATCTCCAATCTTGTTGAAAAATATACCCAGGATAAGTACGCTTGCAAAAACGTCGAGCATAATGCCCAGGTTTACAAGGTTTGGCATTTCGTTCCCTGCTGCCAGGGAAAGAACAAAGACCCCGTTCTCAATCATCAGGTAACCCATAACATGAGTTATGATTTTTTTACGTGAAGCGATGAAATACAAACCGGTAAAAAGTGTAGAGAGCGATACGATGAAAAAGATCTTGTCGAGATGAGAGTCCTGAATGGAATTAGCCAGGACCACGGTTATAACCACAATCGCCGTGACGATTATTAGCGACATAAAATTAGAAAGGTAAGGTTCAGCAACCCTGGTAATCTTGTTCCTCTTGATGAGGTGTCCAAGGAAGACAGGAACAGCTATTGCTTTAAAAACAATTGTTTCAAGCATGATAAGCACAAGATTCCATGTCTCAATTTTATTCAGTTGCATGAAGGTCACACCAAAAAGAATAAAGCCCTGCAATGCAAGAACCCTCACATATGTAATAAGCCTGTTAGCTATAGAAACGTAAAAGAGACTGATAATGAATATGATTAATAAAACATTCGTCATTTTTCAGATTTTAAACAAATTTTTCAAGAACAAGCAATACACCAAGGAAGATCAGAAAGCTAACCGATGAAAGGGCCAGGATGAATTGTGGATTATGACTCATCCTGAAGCGTGCCATAAATGACTCGATTATGCCCGCAACAACTGCAAAAAGAGCCTGAATAAGGATAAAAACAGAAATAGCCCATGGAAGTGAAAAACCGCTGATAAAAAAACCAGAGATAATTGCACCATACATTGCAAACTTAATATATCCGGCAGTCAGGATAAGTCCGAGGTCGAATCCGCTGTTGTCAAGAACCATTACCTCGTGAATCATTGTCAGTTCAAGATGTGTTTTGGGATCATCAACTGGCATCCTGCTGTTCTCTATCATAGCTATCATTATCAGAACCGAAGCAGCAAGTACACCAAGCATATAAGTAATTGAAGAGCCAAGATGAAGTGAGGAGAAGATATTATAAAAAGAGGTATTCCCCGTCAGAAGTGCAAATGAGCCTATAAGGATGAAAAATGCAGGTTCGGCAAACATTGAATACAAGGCCTCACGGCTCGCTCCCATTCCTTCAAAACTACTGCCAGTATCCATCGCGGAAATAATTGTAAAGAACTTACCCAGGGCAAGAATATAAGCAAAGAAAATAAAATCACCGTTGAAGCTTACGATTCCCTTGTATGGGCCGAAAGGAATTACCAGACAAGCCATTAGGACCGATGCGAAATAAACAGAGGGTGCAATCCGGAATATTATGCTGGTGGTCTCACTATAAACGGAGCCCTTTTTGAATAATCTGATTACATCCCTGACAGGCTGAAGGATTCCAGGACCCTTTCGCCCCGAGGCAATGCTCTTGGTCCGGATAAGTATACCGGTAAAGAAGAGGCTGCAGAACAGTATTAAAATCAGGCTCAGCATTTTATAAGTTATTAAGAAAGTGAATTAATGAATGGATCCTGTCAAAAATCTGAGGCAGACCGATTATGGCTGCTATAAAAATAATGCCATACAGGATGTATATCTGAAGCTGCCCATTCTGCAGAAAGAGAAAAAGATCTGTTATTCTGTGCATTAGCTCCAGAGGCTTATCAATAAGCACCCTTTCAAGTTTATCATATGGATGTGTTGAATAGTGCTTGCTTTTTGGAAAGATACCCGAAACTTCAGCTTCATCCTTTTCAATATCAAGAATTGGTTTAGCATGCTTAAGATAAGTTCGTGCAAAAGAGGCAGCAGTGTATTGTATCCTTGGGCTCTGTTCACCATATCCGCAATCCCATGTTGAACGTACATCAGAAATCTTTTTCCTTCCTGCAAACTTTCTGAGACCAATAAGCAGCAAAACAAATGTGATGAAAACCAAAGACAAATAACTTATAATTTTAAGCGATTCAAAAGCACCGCCATTAATAAAATCACTACTGAAAGTAAGAGCGCCTGTGAAGAGT
>CAIPJU010000256.1 GCA_903865465.1 uncultured Bacteroidota bacterium | reverse complement strand
TAATGTAGTAAGTAAAGATGTACACGAAGCCATACAGAGCATTCTTCATCCTTTAAATGCAAATGAAGTGGGACCGGATTGGATCATAAAGAGAACAAAATCTGGTGAAAGATTTTAATGGTTTGAAGAGATTTTAAGAACATTACTATGATCAATACCATCATTAAGCAAGGATTAAATTTAGCCCTACTGGGTTTAGTTTCTACTCCCCTCTATGCTCAAAAACCTCAGGTAAAGCTAAAGAGACCCAATGTAATTGTCATTTTAACTGATGACATGGGCTTTTCAGACGTTGGGTGTTATGGATCTGAAATCAGGACACCCAATATCGATCGCATGGCTGCTAAGGGGGTGCGTTTTACCCATTTTTACAATACTGCACGTTGTAGTCCAACCAGAGCCTCTCTGCTCACTGGATTATATCCTCATGAGGCAGGAATGGGTCATCTGGCCAATTCTAACTTCGATGAAGATGGGTATCGTGACGACTTGAGTAAAAATGCTGTTACACTGGCAGAGGTTTTTAAAAGTGCTGGGTATACAACCTACATGGCCGGAAAATGGCATATTTCACAAGGCATAACGCCAAAAGGTGACCAAAGCAACTGGCCTCGCCAACGTGGGTTTGATCATTTTTTCGGGACACTTAATGGGTCCGGAAGTTATTATGATCCGGGTACGCTGGTAAGCAATAATACCTTTATAGCACCCGGAAAAGATTTTTATTATACCAATGCAATCAGTGATACTGTTGTCAAATACATAACTAAGCACCCAAAAGGAAAACCATTTTTCACTTATGTCGCTTTTACAGCTGCTCATTGGCCTTTACATGCCCCTGAAAAAGAGGTACAAAAATACAAGGGTGTTTATGACAAAGGCTGGGATGCCATTCGGGAACAACGATTTGAGAAGCTTAAAAAACTTGGAATCATAAGTAACGCGTGCCTCCTGTCTGCAAGAACCGCCGATATCCCTGCCTGGGTAGATGAAAAAATGAAAGAATGGCAAGTGAGACGAATGGAAGTATATGCCGCTATGGTTGATATTATGGATCAGGGGATCGGTCGCATCATTTCTGCTCTCGAGAAGAAAGGAGAATTGGACAACACAGTCATTTTCTATATGCACGACAATGGAGGCTGTGCCGAACCGGTTGGCACCGACCAGATGGAAATCCCCCTTACTGCAGATCAGAAAATTCTGCACCCCCTTTCATCGGATTCAGTTTTTTATGGAAAACAACCTAAATATGCCCGTGATGGGCGTTTTGTCAGAAGCGGAAGAGGAGTTATGGCAGGCGGGCATGATACATGGGAGGCTTACGGCAGGGAATGGGCCAATGTGAGCAACACACCATTTAGGCTTTATAAACATTATACGCATGAAGGAGGAATTGCATCCCCTTTTATTATTCAATGGCCCAAAGGTATTGCCGCCAAAGGTGAACTCAGAACGCAAAATTCACATCTCATAGATGTAATGGCAACATGCCTTGATATAACAGGGATTCAATATCCAAAGGAATTTAACGGGAAAAAGATTCAACCTTATGAAGGGGTAAGTCTGGTTCCTGCCTTCAATAATCAACCTATCAAACGCGTAAGCTTATTCTGGGAACATGAAGGAAATCGTGCAATACGTGTTGGAAATTGGAAATTGGTTTCCAAAACACAAAAGGAGAAGAAGTTTACGGCAGCTGATGAAAAGGCATGGGAACTGTATGACATGGATAAGGATCCTTCAGAAACCAATAATCTGGCTATAAAATATCCTAAAAAAGTTAAAGAATTAGCATTGTTGTGGGAAAAAGAGGCCCTCAGAACAAAAGCAAAACCATGGCCCTGGAATT
>CAIPJU010000255.1 GCA_903865465.1 uncultured Bacteroidota bacterium | reverse complement strand
GATTTGACTGAGAAACGAGAAACGAGAAACGAGAAACGAGAAACGAGAAACGAGAAACAATGTATCTGGCATATATTTAATTCATAGATAATAAAAAGCCTATAATTAATATTATGTAAAATAGGATAATTTCATTTATCTAGTAGAAATTGCCCGCTTATATCCTTTCATGGCTTTATGAATTAATTACTTTGCAGCAAAAAAAAAGGATGCCGTTTGGCATCCCCTTTTATAGACTATCTAAAAACTATTTTTTATCAAGTTCCTGAAGTTTGGCTTTGATTGCATCGTATTTAGGTGCAAGTGACGGATCTTTTGCTTTCAGCCTGTAATATAATTCCTGAAGACTTCTCATTGCAAAAAGGTCATCAGCTTTGAGCTCATGTGCTTTTTCCATATATGGAAGCGCCTTAGAATAAATTGCGTTAGCTTTTTCTACAGCCTCACTGTACTGTTTGACATCCATAATATCATTTGCGGCTTTGAACATTTCAGCTGCTTTATTTATAAAAGCTGCTCCTAAACCATACTGTGTATCAAAGAGATCTCCCTTTAGTTCGATTGATTTTTCAAGCTCAGGAATAGCCTCATCATATTTATTCTGGTTAAGGAATATAATTCCTCCTGCAAAATAGAGACTGTAGTTATTAGGATCATTTTCCTTTGCCATTTTAATATATTTAAGAGCTTCCGCATATTTGCTGCTCTTAATATAAAGGTCGATCAGGTTAAGTGTGATGTTTTTGTCATTAGGGAAAAGTTTTGGAAGGTCAAGGAGTGTTTTTTCTGCTTTCACAGTATCCTTAAGTCCCATATAACTTTCATAAATCTGATAATATGGGGTAATACCCATGTATTTAAGTTCTGCGCATTTCTCAAAATACTTTATTGCCTGATCATATTTTGATGAATTGACAGCTGCCAGTCCTGCATTGTAATACATTCCGGTATCAACGGCGCCAGCATATTTATCGCTTTCGGTTATTTTTATCTGAGTCTCAAAAGATTTTAGTGCTCCTTCATAATCTTTGGCTTCAAATTTTGCACTTCCCTGGTTAAAGAGGTCCACTGCAAGGCCATTATAGATCATATTGGTAATGATTTTCTTTTTCATGCCGCCTTTTGGATCGAGTTCCATCGACTTTTCATATGCAGTATAGGCTTCTCCGAGGGGATCTGAATAGAATTTCTTAAATGTTGGATTATCCGATTTGTAGGTAGCCTGGCACAATTTACCTTTTGCAAAATAAGTGTTGGCCCAGTCCATTGAGGCTTCATTAATAAGGGCAGCGTCAATTGCTTCTTTTGCCTTATCAAGAACACCCTGGTCTATGTAACTGAGAGCGCTTGTAACTTTGCCTTTCTGGGACATTGCTCCAATCGAAATACTGATGGCTGCGATGAGCAGGAAAAACTTTTTCATGATTATGATTTTAATTTAATTGTCTTTAAAAAATTTCCCAAATTTATAACTTTACTTATTAATCTTCAAATTCTTTACCATTTTCCTCAGGGATAAAATTATTTTCTTCTCCCGGTACAATTTCAATGCTTTCTTCTTCTTCATTCACAAGCACGTATGCCACAGAAGCAATAATGTCATTATCCTTAAGGTTGATTAGCCTTACCCCCTGTGTTGCTCTTCCCATAACCCTAAGATTTCTGACAGGACTCCTTAAGATATTCCCGAATTGGGTTATTATCATAAGATCGTGGTTGTCAGTTACATCTTTCAGGGTAATCAGTGAGCCGGTTTTGTCGGTAATATTTATTGTTTTAACGCCTTTCCCTCCCCTGTTAGTTATTCTGTAACCATCTATATCTGAACGTTTTCCGTAGCCTTTTTCAGATACTACGAGAACATCTTTATCTTTGTTTTCAACAGTTATCATACCTACAACAAAGTCGGCCTTCTCGTCAGCAAGCCTGATTCCGCGAACACCAGAAGCAGTTCTTCCCATCGGTCTGACCGAAGCTTCTGGAAATCTAATTGCCCGGCCCGATTTGACAGCAAGCATTATATGATGCTGACCATTTGTCATGCGCGCTTCAAGTAATTCGTCCTCTTCCCTGACTGTTATTGCATTTACTCCATTGTTCCTCGGACGTGAATATGCTTCGAGCGAAGTCTTTTTAATGATACCTTTTGTCGTGCACAGAACAATATAATTATTATGTATATATTCTGAATCATTGAGATTTTTGACGTTGATATAAGCTCTTACATTGTCGTCAGGTTCAATGTTAATGAGGTTCTGCATTGCCCTCCCTTTAGATGTCTTTGAACCTTCGGGGATTGAAAATACCTTTAACCAGTAACATTTACCTTTTCTGGTGAAGAAGAGCATTGTATTGTGCATGGTTGCAATATACAGATGTTCAATGAAATCCTCATCGCGGGTTGCTCCACCCCTCGCTCCTGTACCTCCTCTGTTCTGTCGTCTGAATTCTGTAAGCGGTGTCCTTTTAATATAACCCATGTGAGAGATGGTAATTACCATTTCGTCATCGGCATAAAAGTCCTCAGGATTAAACTCTTCGGCATTTGGAATTATTTCAGTGCGTCTCTTGTCACCATATTTTGCCTTTATTTCGAGAAGCTCATCTTTAATTATTTTCATCTGAAGCTCAACGTTTACAAGAATGCTCTTGAGATATTCGATATGCTTCATTATTTCGTCATACTCTGCACGCAGTTTCTCCTGTTCCAGTCCTGTAAGCTGACGAAGCCTCATTTCGACAATTGCCCTTGACTGCACATCTGACAGAAGGAAACGCTGCATCAGTCTCTCCCTTGCCATCTCGGGCGTTTGGGAAGATTTTATTATTGCAATTACTTCATCAATATTATCACTGGCAATTATTAGTCCTTCAAGAATATGGGCCCTTTTCTCGGCCTGATCGAGATCATACCTGGTCCTTCTTAATATGACGTCGTGCCGGTGGTTTACAAAATAATGTATCAGATCGCGGGTATTAAGAGTTTTCGGGCGACCTTTTACAAGAGCTATGTTATTGACACTGAATGATGTCTGAAGCGATGAATATTTAAAAAGGTTATTAAGGACAACGTTAGCGCTGGAATCCTTTTTTAAGATTATTACGATGCGCATTCCATTACGGTCCGACTCATCGTTTATATAAGATATGCCATCGAGCTTTTTCTCATTTATAAGGTCAGCTATTTTTTTGATAAGCTCTGCCTTATTGACCATATATGGAATTTCGGTGACAATTATGCATTCCCTGCCTGAGTGAGTGAGCTCTATTTCAGTCTTGGCCCTGACAACAATTCGTCCACGCCCTGTTTCACAGGCATCTTTTATACCCTGGCTTCCGTAAATAATTCCTCCTGTCGGGAAGTCAGGTCCTTTAACATGCTGAAGTATCTCATCCGATGTGATGTCGTTATTATCTATATAAGCAATAGTGGCATCGATTATTTCGCTAAGGTTGTGAGGCGGCATATTGGTAGCCATTCCTACTGCAATACCTGAAGCACCGTTTACAAGGAGATTTGGAATTCTTGTCGGGAGCACCGTGGGTTCCGATAATGAATCATCGAAATTAGGTTGAAAATCAACAGTTTCCTTATCAATATCTGCAAGTGTCTCTTCAGCAATTCTTTTTAATCTGGCCTCTGTGTATCTCATGGCAGCAGGGCTGTCACCATCGACTGAGCCGAAGTTACCCTGACCGTCAACAAGAGGATATCTGAGCGACCATTCCTGTGCCATTCTGACCATAGCATCATAAACAGAAGAGTCCCCATGAGGGTGATATTTACCCAAGACCTCTCCCACTATTCTGGCTGATTTCTTATAAGGCTTATTTGCCTGAACCCCAAGTTCTGACATTCCGTAAAGCACTCTCCTGTGAACTGGTTTCAGTCCGTCTCTCACATCAGGCAAGGCCCTCGAAACAATCACCGACATCGAATAATCGATGTAAGCCGACTTCATCTCCTCCTCAATATTCACCTGAAGTATTCTTTCTCTATCTGGCATAACAGATTAATAATTAATTACATACAGTCAAACCGCTAAAGTCGGGTTTGAACGTACGAAAGTAGTTAAAATTTAGCTATTTTTGAGACTTTCACTCTCCGAATTTTTAACATTCATTGTTCATAATTGGGCATGATAATTGACATACAGATTTTGTGCATGATTTAACTTTGAAAAAGCTATTCTTCGCTGCCTTGCCAGTTAAATTATGACAAAAAGTCGTTAAATCTTTTTAAACCGAATTAGAATATTCAAAATATGGATTCACAATTTTCACAAAGAGTAAAAGATATACTCGGATATTCCAAAGAGGAGGCTATAAGGCTGGGCAACAGTCATATAAGTCCCGAACATCTTTTTCTCGGTATACTTAGGGACGGGGAAAGCGCCGCTATAGATATACTAATTGCCCAGGGTATTGATCTTTTAGTGTTAAAAGGATCACTTGAAAAAAGCATTAAAGTCGAAAGCCCTGTACCTGTTTCTGATAATGAGGTATTGCCTCTGCTGAGAAGTACCGAAAGGATATTAAAACTAGTCTACCTTGAGGCAAAATCTCTCAAGAGCCCGGTCATTGATACCGAACATCTTCTTCTGGCAATCCTTAAAGACGAAAATACACTGGTAACAAGGTTTCTTACAGAAATGGATGTTGATTACCAGTCAGTTCGAAGGATGGTTGAAGCAGATCTCCCTTCTGCACGTGCCGATTATCCTCGTGATGAAGATGATGAAGGACAAAGTTTCGGCGGGCCGGGAAAAGGTCAGCCTTCACCTTCATCCTCCAAATCGTCGTCAGATACGCCTGTTCTTGATAACTTTGGCATAGATCTTACAAAGGCTGCCGAAGAGGGACGACTCGATCCTGTGGTTGGAAGGGAACGTGAAATAGAACGTCTCGCACAGATTCTTTCACGACGCAAGAAGAATAACCCTGTTCTGATAGGTGAACCAGGGGTCGGAAAATCTGCTATAGCTGAAGGTCTTGCTCTCAGAATTATTAAGAAGAATGTATCGAGGGTACTATTCAATAAAAGAGTTGTGGCTCTCGACCTGGCATCGATTGTTGCAGGTACGAAATACCGCGGTCAGTTTGAGGAGAGAATGAAGGCTATTCTTAATGAGCTCTCAAAAAATGATAATATAATTCTTTTCATTGATGAAATTCATACAATAGTCGGAGCTGGCGGAGCCACAGGCTCGCTTGATGCGGCAAATATGCTAAAACCGGCTCTTGCAAGGGGCGATATACAGTGCATCGGGGCAACAACCCTCGACGAATACCGTCAGCATATTGAAAAAGATGGGGCACTGGAGAGAAGATTCCAGAAGGTTATTGTAGAACCTACATCGATTGAGGAAACACTTGAGATCCTGAATAATATAAAGGAGAGATATGAGGAGCATCACAATGTTAATTATACTCCCGATGCCATTGAAGCCTGTGTAAAACTTACCAATCGCTATATCTCCGATCGTCATCTTCCCGATAAGGCTATTGATGCACTCGACGAATCGGGTTCGAGGGTTCATATTTCAAATATTGTTGTCCCCGAGAAGATTCTCATCCTTGAGAAGCAACTCGAGGATGCAAAAAAAGAAAAGATGCTGGCGGTCAAAAACCAGAATTTCGAAAAAGCTGCCAGCTTCCGCGACAGGGAAAAAGATCTTCTCGATATGATTGAGGTAGAGAAGAAAAAATGGGAGAAAGAGCTTGCTGTAAATCGTGAAACAGTTGATGCTGAGAAAGTTGCCGAGGTTGTGGCGATGATGACCGGTGTCCCTGTTCAGAGAATAGCCCAGACTGAAGGAACAAGGCTCTTGAAAATGGCCGACGAACTTAGTGGAAGTGTAATCGGACAGGCTGAAGCAATTCAAAAAGTTGTTAAATCCATTCAGAGGAACAGGGCCGGACTGAAAGACCCTAATAAGCCTATCGGAACTTTCATTTTCCTTGGCCCGACAGGTGTGGGAAAAACACAGCTTGCCAAGGTGCTTGCACGTTTTCTTTTCGATACTACTGATAACCTGGTGAGGATCGATATGAGCGAGTATATGGAGAAGTTTTCGGTCTCACGACTTGTTGGAGCACCTCCCGGGTATGTAGGTTACGAAGAGGGAGGTCAGCTTACTGAGAAAGTAAGACGCAAACCATATTCAGTTGTCCTTCTGGATGAAATAGAAAAAGCCCATCCTGACGTATTTCATATTCTGCTTCAGGTACTTGATGAGGGACAACTCACTGACAGTCTTGGCCGCCGGGTCGACTTCAGGAACACCATAGTCATACTTACCTCCAATATCGGAACACGTCAGATATCTGAATTCGGACATGGGATAGGATTTGATACAAATGCAAAGAAGTCAACCAGGGATGAGCAGACAAAGAGTATTCTTCAGAAAGCACTTCAGAAAACCTTTGCTCCTGAATTTCTTAACAGGATTGACGATGTAATAATGTTCAATTCACTGGGGAAAGAGGATATCAACAAAATTATAGATCTGGAATTGAAGGGTTTATACGACAGGGTCAAATCGCTTGGCTACCAGTTGAAAATTGCAACCGGCGCTCGTGATTATATTGCTGAGAGAGGTTTTGACGCCAATTTCGGGGCCCGTCCTCTTAAGAGGGCAATTCAGAAGTACCTTGAAGATCCGATGGCTGAG
>CAIPJU010000254.1 GCA_903865465.1 uncultured Bacteroidota bacterium | reverse complement strand
TTCAGCCCTGAACTTAGCAGTGTATCTTATAATGGCATTCCCAAAACCAAGATCAAGAATAGTAAGATAGCCTACAACTGAGGCAACGAGCGAGTATAAACCATATTCACTCTGTCCCATCATACGCAGCATGTAGGGAGTGTATAGCAAACCGACAATATTGCTTAGTCCTAAAAGCACATAAGATAATACTGCACCGGCCTTCAATTGATTTATTTTCATATTCTCTTTTTCAAATTGATTTTGTCAAAGTCATTTTAAATATTCATTCAAATGTTTCTGAATTCATAGTTAGTGTGAAGTTCATTAATATTAGTATTTTCTTGAAGTGCTTCTGAATCAAAGACATCCGAACTTAGCATAATAGCCATCGACATATAGATGAGCACACTTGTAGGCATTTGGCCCAATACCATATTCCCGTATGATGCTGCCATTATACCAAACATCCCGGCAATCAGGGCCGACATTTTGGTTTTTACAATGGGGTCTCTTATTCTGAACATTACATTATATGAAGCTTTGCCAACAATGTAAAAGAGTATAATCAGATGCAGAGCCAGGCCGACAATACCCTGTTCAGCCCAGATGAGAACGTACCAGCTGTCGGCCGGAACGTTAGAAAGAAATGCCCTGGGAGCAAATTTCCTGGCTTTTCCTCCTGCATGTCCTACACCTCCTCCGAAGGGCCTGGAAGCCAGGTAGCTCTTAAGCTTTTTTTGATTTGCAAGGCGAACCTGCAGTGAAGGGTTATTTGGATCGAAGGCTGATCTCATCCTTCTGATTTCCGAATTTCCCTGAGCTATGAATGTATATTTAAAGAATATATAGAAAAGTGCTATTACAATAAATCCTGAGATCAGTGCCACCTTGTTTTTTTTAAGCACAAAAAATGCCGTAAATCCTGCAAAGGGAACACTAAGTGCACCTCTTGTTCCCGAAATAACCAGGCCGTAAAATCCAAGAAGTGCAACGGCAATAAAGAATATTTTCATCTTTCGGTCCTTCTGGACTAAAGAAATAATTACTGCAACAACAGCTGAATAACCCTGGTTTGCTCCAAACTGACCGGCGTCGCTGAGAAATGAGAAGACTCTCAGTTTCCCGAAAAGAATATGAGTGGCAGCATTGCCCTCATTAAGCCATTGCCGTTCGGCGTAATCCACGCCATAAAAATGCTGCATTAAGCCTTTACATGTAACCAGAACAGAGAAGATTCCCCAAATTAAGAAAAAAGCATCAAGTTTCCTGTTCGAATCAATAAAGATCAGAGTAAGAGGAACAAGCACAAGCATGTATAAGGCAACACCTCTTCCTGCAAACCATGCACCCTTATTTACAACTTCAGGGTTTATAAATTCGAATATAAAATAGCATGACCATATCACAGAAATCCAGGTCACGTCACGGTTTGCTGGTGAAAAATCAATCTTCTCTTTAAATTTATTGATAAACAATGCAATGAATGTCAAAATGATTTCAACATCGAGTGCAATGCCAAGCATCGGAATAGGCGCGTATCGTGCAAGACCAAGCAGAATAAAGCCAAATGCAATGGCTGTATATATCCCAATTATAGGGTAGCGGAAGAGGAAATAGAGAAAGGTTAAAACAGCAGGTAATAAAAAAAGAACAAGAGCTCCTATTACTTCAAGATGAGTGATCACCCAGGCTGAAATAACTGCAAAGAAAAACATGACTAGGATAGTTCCTGGTTTTGTCAGCCTGTCCGCCCCTGACACTATTTCGAAAGGATTCTGCCGGGTGACCATATTATTGTCTATATCTGGCTTCGTGAGAAAAACTGGACGCGCAATAATGTCTTCAATATTCTCCTAAACCCGCTTCTCTTTTTT
>CAIPJU010000253.1 GCA_903865465.1 uncultured Bacteroidota bacterium | reverse complement strand
TTGTAACTTCTGCTCATAAAACATAATAATCTAAATTAAAAACGACTATCATGGGAACATTGGACTGGGTAATTTTGGTTTTATTTTTCTTCGGTCTCGTTGGAATTGTAATCTGGGTTGTAAAGCACAAAACTGATGACACCAGCGATTATTTCCTTTCAGGAAGGAGCGAAACATGGCTTGCCGTTGGTGCTGCAATATTTGCTGCCAATATCGGATCGGAACATCTTGTGGGTTTGTCAGGCGCTGGTGCTGAAAGCGGCATGGCTATGGCCCATTGGGAAATGCAGGGATGGATGATTCTCGTGCTTGGATGGGTATTTGTCCCTTTCTATGCCCATAGTAAAGTGTTCACCATGCCTGAATTCCTCTTAAACCGTTATAACAAAAATACCAGTTCCACTCTTTCTATCATAACCCTTGTCAGTTATGTACTTACAAAGGTTTCAGTAACTGCCTTTACCGGTGGTATTTTTCTTCAATCAGTAATAGGAATCGATTTTTGGTATGGAGCAATAGGACTTGTACTATTAACAGGAATCTTCACCGTGTTGGGGGGGATGAAGGGTATAATGACAATATCGGTGATTCAGACACCTATTCTTATTGTTGGTGCTTTTACCATTCTGGTACTCGGCCTGCAGAAAGTTGGCGGCGGAGGTCTGATCGACGGATGGCACGAAGTTGTTAAGTATGCAAGCAGCAACGGTTCAACCAATATGCATCTCTTCCACCCTAAAGGAGATGTTTGGTATGATAAATTTCCGGGATTAAGTGTCATCTTAGGCGCTTCTATAATTGGTTTCTGGTATTGGTGTACCGACCAGCATATAGTACAAAGAGTTTTAGCAGCAAAGGATCTTAAAAATGCCCGACGTGGAACTATTCTGGCAGGCTTCCTTAAAGTACTTCCGGTTTTCATTTTTCTTATCCCGGGAATGGTTGCTGCTGCTCTTAGGGGGAAAGGAGTCCTTATGTTTACAGATAATAATGAGGCCTACGGAAGTCTTGTCAGGAATCTTCTGCCCGTTGGCGTGAAGGGCATTATCGTGGTTGGATTTATTGCTGCCCTGATGACTTCACTTGCTGCTCATTTTAACTCTTCGGCGACATTGTTTACTATCGACTTCTACAAAAACCGCCGGCCTGATGCAAGTGAGCATCAACTTGTCTGGATCGGACGAATTGCGACCGTTACTGTTGTCCTCCTTGGCCTTGTTTGGATACCTATTATGAAGAGCCTCGGATCGGTCCTTTATGAATATCTCCAGAATGTTCAGTCGCTCATAGCGCCTGCAATTGCTGCCGTATTCTTCCTTGGGGTGTTTAACCGCAGGATTACACCCAAGGCAGGCGAATGGGGTTTGCTGGTCGGAGCGCTTATCGGACTTTTCCGTCTTTGCCTGATGGTGTTCGACCCCGGTACCAGCTTCGATGCAGCCCAGAAAATCATAACTAATCCAGCCCTGCGTCATGGCTTATTTTTAATATTAAATATTAACTGGTTACATTTCTGTATTTACCTGCTGTTCTTTACTATGGCCTTTATGGTTGTCGTAAGCTTCTTTACTCCAAAAGCTACCGAAGAGCAGCTGAAGGGACTTACTTACTTCTCCCAGACACCTGAACAAGTGAAGGAGACCCGCGAAAGCTGGAATGTTACCGATATTGTAACTTCGCTGGTCGTCGTCGCAGTCTGCGTTGTCTTTTATATCTACTTCTGGTAGAGTACCTTATAATCAAACAAACTAAATAATAAAATATGAAAACTAAATCGGAAATCTGGTTCATTACAGGAAGTCAGCATTTATACGGACCTGAAACTCTTAAACAGGTTGCTGACGACTCAGCCAAAATAGCTGCAGCTCTCGATAGTTCACCTAAGATATCGCAACGGGTTATATTTAAACCTGTTCTTATAACTCCTGATTCAATTACAGAAATCTGTACTCAGGCAAACAGCGATAACAACTGTATTGGTCTTATAGCCTGGATGCACACCTTCTCACCTGCCAAGATGTGGATAAGAGGCCTGTCGGTTCTCAATAAACCCCTGCTTCATCTTCACACCCAGCTTAACAGGGATATCCCCTGGGATTCTATCGATATGGACTTCATGAATCTGAACCAGTCGGCTCATGGCGACCGTGAGTTTGGCTTCATAAACACGAGGATGCGTCTTAACAGGAAGGTAGTTGTAGGTCATTATGCAGATCCTGAGATAGTTGACAGAATTGCCGTTTGGATAAGGGCTGCTGCAGGATATAATGATGCCATTAACATGAAGGTAGCGAGATTTGGTGATAACATGCGCGATGTTGCCGTAACAGAAGGCGATAAGGTCAGCGCCCAGATTAAAATGGGATATTCGGTTTACGGATTTGGCATCGGTGACCTGGTGAAATTTGTTAATGCTGCTGAAGACTCAGCTGTTCAACGCCTTTTAGAAGAATATGGATCTGATTACAAACTGACATCAGAAGTTGCAAAATCGGCCTCACTCAGGGAAGCTGCAAGAATCGAATTAGGAATGGAAGCCTTCCTCAAAGCTGGAAATTTCAAGGCTTTCACCACGACCTTTGAAGATCTTTACGGACTGAGACAGCTTCCCGGGCTTGCAGTCCAGAGGCTAATGGCCAAAGGCTACGGTTTTGGCGCCGAAGGTGATTGGAAAACGGCGTCCCTGGTCCGCTCAATGAAAGTAATGGCTGAAGGACTAGAGGGAGGTACTTCATTTATGGAGGATTATACTTACCATCTCGACCCTGCAAATATGACAGTTTTGGGCTCACATATGCTTGAAGTTTGCCCTTCAATTGCCCTTGGTAAACCATCGGTTGAAGTTCATCAGCTTTCAATAGGAGGGAAGGAAGATCCTGCCAGACTTGTATTTAAAACTGCCCCCGGAAATGCTATTAATGTTTCGATTATTGATCTCGGAAACAGATTCAGAATGATTGTGAACGAAGTCGAGGTTGTGGAATGTCCCGATATGCCAAAACTTCCTGTGGCAAGTGTGTTATGGAAACCACTTCCTGACCTTAAAACAGGTGCCAATGCCTGGATTTTGGCTGGGGGTGCTCATCATACAGGTTTCAGTAATTCAATCGATGCCGAATATCTCGAGGATTTTGCAGGGATGACCGGAATTGAATATGTGCTTATTGACGGAAAATGTGATCTGGCTTCCTTCAGGAAAGAACTAAGGTGGAACGAAATGTTTTATCATCTTGCAGGAGGATTGATCTGATTATTTCATAAATTGATCTCTGTTTTCATTAACCCGGATTGCTACTCCTATGAATCCCTACCTGAATCATGCTAAGCATCTGGTTGCGGTAGATTGCATCATTTTCGGATACGACCTGCCTGATAAGGAGCTGAAACTTCTGCTCCTGAAAAGAATCTTTGAACCTGCAAGGGACAAGTGGTCACTTGCAGGTGGCTTTGTACAGGCAGATGAGAGCCTTGACGATGCTGCCTGCAGAATTCTGCGAAAGCTTACTGGTCTCGACTCGGTGTACATGAAGCAGTCGTACTGCTATGGCGATGTTGGCAGGGATCCTGGCGACAGGGTTATCTCTGTTGCATATTACGCGCTGACATCAATCAGGGATATTGACAGCGACATTGTAATGAGGAATGGAGTTCACTGGCATTCGGTCAGCCGGCTGCCTGATCTTATATTCGACCATAATGCGATGGTAAAAAAAGCATTGTCAGATTTGCAGAATGATATTAAAATAACGCCAGCAGGTTTTGAGCTTCTTCCTGAAAAGTTTACCCTCGTCCAACTCGAAGAACTCTATAAGGCTATTTACCAGCATGATATAGATAGAAGGAATTTTAGAAAAAAGGTAGTTGCCCTTGGAATTCTTGAAAAGCTTGAAGAGAAGGAGACAGAAACTTCCAAGAGGGGTGCTTATTATTACCGGTATAACAGGGAGACTATAGAAAAGCTTAAGAGGGAGGGATTCTATTTTGACCTTGAAGTAAGCTGAGGCGGGAAGTCCATCGTTTTGAGATATTTGTTAAGAGGTTCTGCTAAGAATATCAGGCTGATAGTCAGTAAAATAAGTTAATATGCTTGAAAAGTTAAAGAAGGAAGTTTTTGAAGCAAACATGGAGCTTGTAAGCCATGGACTGGTCATCCATACCTGGGGCAATGTAAGCGGAAGGGATCCTGGAACGGGGCTTGTTGTTATTAAGCCTTCAGGAGTAAGCTACGTGACAATGAAGCAGGAAGATATGGTGGTTCTCGACTGTGATGGGAATAAGGTCGAAGGGCAATTCAGACCATCAACCGATGCTCCAACACATCTATACCTCTACAGGGCCTTCAGCGGCATCATGGGGATTGTCCATACTCATTCGACCTATGCAACCGCATGGGCCCAGTCCGGAAGAGCCATACCTCCATTGGGAACAACCCATGCCGACCACTTTTACGGTGAAGTTCCATGTTCGAGACTTCTTACCGATGCCGAAACGGAAAATGATTACGAAATCAATACCGGTCGTGTAATTGAAGAAGCCCTCGCAGGAGCTGATCCGCTCCATATTCCTTCTGTGCTGGTAAACGGGCACGGTCCTTTTTGCTGGGGTGCCGATGCTTCAAATGCTGTATATAATGCTGTTGCCCTTGAGGAGATTGCAAAAATGGCACTCTTCACTTTACTCCTCGGGAGGGAAGAACCTGTAAAAAAATCTCTCCTCGATAAACACTTCAACAGAAAACATGGAAGCGGCGCCTATTACGGACAGAGTAAATAAGGTGTAAGTTCTTAATAAACAAAAAGATTGGATTGAAATAGAATTTTGAAAAAAGCTAATCAATTATAAATTATTATATGGCAAATAAATATGTAATCGGAATAGACTACGGCACCGATTCTGTGCGGTCAGTCATTGTAAATGCCGCTAATGGCAGAATTGAAGGGAGCTTTGTTTTTGAATACCCGCGCTGGAAAAAGGGTCTGTTCTGCGATCCTTCAGTCAACCGTTTCAGACAGCATCCGCTAGATTATGTCGAAGGTCTTGAACAATCGGTAAAAGGGGCCCTGGCACTGGTTTCGGAGGATATCATTAAAAATATTTCAGGGATTTCGGTCGATACAACTGGTTCCACACCCATTGCAGTCGACAGGAATGGAACGCCACTCTCACTGAAACCCCAATTCAGCAGCAATCCCGATGCCATGTTTGTTTTATGGAAGGATCATACCGCTGTTAGGGAAGCAGCTGAAATTAACGAATTTAGCACCGGATGGGGTGGTACCGATTTTACGAAATATGAAGGAGGAATTTACTCCTCAGAGTGGTTCTGGGCCAAAATACTCCATGTTTTACGCAGCAGTAAGGAGGTAAGGGAAAACGCATTTTCATGGGTCGAACATTGTGACTGGATCCCTGCCCTGCTTACCGGCAATACTGATCCTCTTCTTCTTAAAAGGAGCCGCTGTGCTGCAGGCCACAAGGCAATGTGGCACCCCGATTTTAACGGATTGCCTGATAATGATTTTCTTGAAAAACTTGATCCTTTGCTTTCCGGGCTCAGGGAAAGACTTTATAGTGAGACATTTACTTGCGATGTTCCCGCTGGAAACCTTTCTGAAGAATGGGCGAAAAAACTTGGCCTTTCAACAGATGTCATAGTTGGTGCGGGCGCTTTTGATGCTCACCTCGGAGCTGTGGGAGGTGAAGTCAGGCCTCACCACCTCGTCAAGGTTATGGGTACTTCAACCTGCGACATGATAACCGTTCCCGCTGAGGAATTTGGAAAAACCCTGGTGGCGGGAATCTGCGGCCAGGTTGACGGATCAATAGTTCCCGGCATGGTAGGACTCGAAGCAGGGCAGTCGGCTTTCGGGGACATCTATGCCTGGTTCAGTAAGCTTCTTATGTGGCCGGCAAATGAGATCATCTTAAAAATGTCGTGGCTGGGTGAAGAGACCAGAAACAGGATAATTGAAGAGACGTCCGGACAGATAATATCAGAACTCAGCAGACAGGCAGAGTCTATTTCTCCCGATGAATCTTCGGTGATTGCACTCGACTGGATGAATGGCCGAAGGACTCCGGATGCAAACCAGGAACTTCAGGGCGCTATAGCAGGATTGTCACTTGGTTCCGATGCACCAAGGATATTCAGAGCC
Organism: uncultured Bacteroidota bacterium; assembly: GCA_903865465.1. Taxonomy (GTDB): domain Bacteria; phylum Bacteroidota; class Bacteroidia; order Bacteroidales; family VadinHA17; genus LD21. The sequence continues at coordinate 5,803 of CAIPJU010000253.1, read as the reverse complement.
CTTGTTGAAGCAACTGCCTTCGGATCGAGAATGATAAATGATAGATTTGCTTCTGAAGGTGTCAGGATTGATGGAGTAATAGCTATCGGAGGCGTTGCAAAAAAGAATCCCTTTGTTATGCAAATAGTTGCCGACGTCCTTAATATGACTATAAAAGTTGCGGCTTCAGATCAGACCTGCGCACTGGGAACATCTATGGCCGCAGCAGTAGTTGCAGGAATTCATGCCGACATTCCAGCAGCACAGGCGGCAATGGGTGGCGGATTTGAGAAAGAGTATCATCCAAACCCTGTGAGAGCCCAAAAATATAATGACCTGTTTGAGAAATATAAAAAGCTTGGCAATCTTATTGAAAAAGGGCTGAAATAATATATACCTCTCATTTAACTAAATGTTATTAAGATTTAACTCTTTAAGCAAATCTCCCTATGAAAAAAGTAATTATGTTGCTCTTTCCTCTCTTGTTTCTGGTCGTTTTCCAAATCTCCGGACAGAAAGAGATCGTCCCTTCAGTAAATCAGCTGGTTATTATTGCTAATAACACCGGTCCGGTAATAAGCAAGGATATTTATGGTCATTTCTCGGAACACCTGGGAGCCTGTATTTACGGCGGCCTATGGGTTGGAACCGATTCAAAAATTCCAAATACCTTTGGCATCAGGAATGATGTTCTCTTTGCACTGAGGGAGATGAAAATTCCTAACCTTCGCTGGCCTGGTGGCTGTTTCGCCGATACTTACCACTGGAAAGACGGAATCGGGCCGCAGGAGAAAAGAGCTTCTATCGTGAATACTAACTGGGGAAATGTTACCGAGGATAACTCCTTTGGCACTCATGAGTTCATGAAGCTGACTGAGCTTCTTGGTTGTGATGCATATATTAACGGGAATGTTGGCTCGGGATCGGTAAAAGAGATGGCAGAATGGGTTGAATACCTCACTTCGGGAAATGAAAGCCCCATGACCAAACTTCGGAAAGAAAACGGACGCGAAAAGCCATGGAAGGTCAAATATTTTGCAATAGGAAATGAGAACTGGGGTTGCGGCGGAAACATGACTGCGGAATTCTATGCCAATAATATGAGGCAGTATTCAACTTTTCTCGGTGATTATTCTGGTAATAATCTTTACAAGGTTGCCTGCGGACCATCGGACTGGAATTTCGGCTGGACAGAGACTCTTATGAAAGACGAAGGAACACGCGACCGTTTTCAGGGGCTCTCCATTCACTATTATTCAATTGTTGATGGCTGGGGTTATATGGGTTCAGCTACAAAATTCAATGAACGTGAATGGTTCGAAACGATGCGGATGAACCTTCAGATGGAGGATATTGTGAAAGGTCATGCTGCTATTATGGACCGTTACGATCCTCAGAAGAAGAAGGGACTCGTCGTTGATGAGTGGGGAAACTGGTTTAAGGTTGAACCCGGTACCAATCCCGGATTTCTATACCAGCAAAATACCATGAGGGATGCTGTCACAGCTGCCATTCATCTCAATATCTTCAACCATCATGCCGACAGGGTAAAATCGGCTAATATCGCACAGATGATCAATGTGCTTCAGTCAGTTATCCTTACAAAGGACGATAAGATGATCCTTACACCTACATATCATGTTTTCAGGATGTTTCGTGTCCACCAGGATGCCACCCTCCTGAAAACCGATCTGAAATGCGAGGATTATGTCTATGGTGACAAGAAGTTGCCTTCTATATCTGCTTCGGCTTCTGTCGATAAGGAGGGGAAGGTTCACATCTCACTGGCTAACCTGAATCCCAATAAAAGTGTTGTAGTTACATGCCCGGTTATTGGCGAATCATATAGCAAAATTACCGGAGAAGTGCTTACTGCCCCCGAGATGAACTCATTCAATAGTTTTGAGAATCCAGATTTTGTAAAACCTGCAGCTTTTACAGGCTTCTCATCAAAAAACGGAATTTTGACCATAACCATGCCATCAAAATCTGTTGTTGTTCTTGAACTGACAAAATAAAAATCATGAAAAGGCTCTTTCATCAGTTTCTTGTTCTTGCAATCATTGCCGCACTCTTGCCTGGATGTGCAAAAAAAAGTACAGTGGCTGCCGATTATCCGATTAAGCCTGTCCCTTTTACTTCGGTAAAGCTGACCGATAATTTCTGGGCTCCCCGGATAAAAAAGAATGCGACCGTTACCATTCCAATTGCATTCGGATATTGCGAATCGACTGGTAGGGTAAAAAACTTCGAAATAGCCGGAAAACTCGACACCGGAAGTTTTAAGACCATTTATCCTTTTGATGATTCAGATGTCTTTAAGATCATTGAAGGGGCCAGCTATTCGCTTCAGACATATCCCGATCCCAAGCTGGAGTCCTACCTCGATACACTCATATACAAGATCGGAAAATCCCAGGAACCTGACGGTTACCTCTATACAAACAGGACAATTGCTGAAATGCATGGAGGAAAGGGATTACACCCATGGGCAAGCAAGGTAAGGTGGGAACAGGATTCCGTACTGAGCCATGAACTTTATAATCTAGGTCATCTCTATGAAGCTGCAGTTGCCCATTATCAGGCAACAGGGAAACGTTCACTTCTTGACATTGCCCTTAAATCGGCTGATCTGGTTAACAAGGATTTCGGATGGGACAGGGTTAAGGTCTATCCTGGCCACCAGGTCATCGAAATGGGGCTTGTGAAGCTTTACAGAGTTACCGGGGATAAAAAATATCTCGAACTGGCTAAGTTTTTCCTCGATGTCAGGGGGCCAAAAGGAGCCGCCTATAACCAGGCTAACAAGAAAGTGGTTGACCAGACAGAGGCGGTGGGCCATGCTGTACGGGCAACTTATATGTATTCGGGAATGGCCGACATAGCTGCCATCGAAAATGATAAATCATATCTCGATGCTATAACAAAAATATGGAAAGACCTTGTTTACGGGAAAATATACATTACGGGCGGCATCGGAGCTTCGGGCGGAAATGAAGGCTTTGCCGACTCTTATAATCTCCCCAATATGTCGGCCTATTGTGAAACATGTGCTTCGATCGGCGATATATTTACAAACCAGAGGCTCTTCCTTCTGCATGGGGAATCGAAATATTATGACATCCTTGAAAAGACATTATACAATTCAATGTTGTCGGGGGTATCTCTTTCGGCTGACAGGTTTTTCTATCCCAATCCGCTTGAATCCAGTGGTCAGAATGCCCGTCAGGCATGGTTTGGCTGCGCCTGCTGTCCCTCGAATGTTGCACGATTTGTTCCTGCAATTCCCGGGTATATTTATGCAACAACAGATAAGGAACTGTATATAAATCTTTTCATTTCAAATGAAGCTGCCATAAAACTTGGAAATCAGAGTGTAAGGCTAATCCAGAAAGCTGATTTTCCGTGGAACGGGACAGTAGAGATCTCTGTTAATCCTGAAAAAAGTGCAAAATTCGACCTGAAGATTCGCATCCCGGGCTGGGCCAGAAATGAAGCTATTCCAGGAGGTCTCTATAAATTTACCGATACCAGTACCGACTCTGTAAAACTCTCAGTAAACGGTGAAGTGAGTAAATTATCGGTTGTAAACGGATATGCCCTTATTTCGAGGAAGTGGAAGGCAGGCGATAAAGTTTCTATCGATTTTCCCATGCCGGTACGAAAAGTAGTTGCTGATTCAAGGGTTAAGGATGATAGTCAAAAGATTGCGGTCCAGAAGGGACCTGTAATATATTGTGCCGAATGGCCTGATAATAACCAGGGGAATGTCCTTGACCTAATTGTTTCGAAGGATGCGTCTTTTACATCAGCTTTCAATCCAGATCTTCTTGGTGGTGCTGTAGCGATAAAGACATCGGGCAATCAGACAAGAAGAAGGCTGGATGGTAAAATTGATATTCTGGGTGAAGAAGCGGTGACTCTTATCCCTTATGCTTTATGGAATAACCGGGGGGCCGGACAGATGAAGGTTTGGCTTCCTGTATCGCCCGATGCTGCAAGACCACTTCCGGCGCCTACCATTGCAAACAGGAGCCAGCTGAAAGCCAGTAAAATGACAAGAGATCTCAATGCTCTTAATGACCAGATAATGCCAGAAAACTCTAATGATCACTCCCTTACCTATTTCCACTGGTGGCCCGAGAAGGACAAGACGGAATGGGTTCAATACACTTTCGAAAAACCTGAAACTATTTCAGGAACAAAAGTTTATTGGTACGATGATGGGCCCGATGGTGGCTGCAGGATACCGGATCAATGGGAAATTCTATATCTTAGCGGCAATAAATGGCAACCTGTTGAGGCCAAAAAACCATATAAAGTTACAAAGGACAGTTGGAATTCAATGGAATTCAGCCCGGTAAAGGCGAGCGCTGTAAAAATAAGAGTTAAACTAAATAAGGATTTTTCAGCAGGAATTTATGAATGGGTTGTTGAATAAATTTAATTTTGTGTTTTGAATGTTGAATAAACTGCAGCTTGTATCAATTGATGCTCTTAGGGGGATAAAAGAATAAATTATTTAATACGGCTATTGAGACAGTTTCTGCAGGTGTACTTAAATGTTTTTTTCATGCTTGATAAATATCTGATAATTCTGCCTGAAGTTGAAGGAAGTGTAGTTGAGGAATGGAGGCAGTGCCTTGAGCAACTGAAGTATTCGGGAACAGAGGGTTATACTCTTGTTAAGCTTAATGTATTTGTCGATTCAAAAGATTTTGCCGGTTATATTGACCTTAAGGAAAAGTTAGGCGATACCATTATTAATTCGTTTAATAAAATCTGTCCTGCCTTCAATATTACGGTTCATCCTCCCGAGCGGCCATGGAAAGTTTCTGCTGAAGCAGGTTTCATAAAAAACGGGAAAATGAATCTTGAAAGTAAAATTAAAGATTCCGTACGCTATGTTGTCGGCATGTCAGAAAGCTCAAAAGCTCTCTGGGCCGGCGGATTTGGTGCCACTCTTTATCCCGAAGACACTCACTCGGCTGGTGAAGCTGCATTCAAACAGATGCGGAGTCTGCTCGAATCGGAAGAAATGTCTTTCGACAATATTGTAAGACAATGGAATTATCTTGGCGAGATAACAGGCTGTTCTGATAAGGGAGAGAATTATCATCTCTTCAACCAGGTAAGAAGCCGGCAATATGGTCAGTACCGTAAGATGATGGGTTTTCCTGCTGCAACCGGAATAGGCATGAAATTCGGAGGGGTGAACCTCGATTTCTTTGCTATAAAGCCAAAGGATAATTATAGTATTGTTGCCGTTAATAATCCCGATCAGGTAAGGCCCTATGAATATGGACGCGTCGTACTCAGAGGAGTTCAAGCCCCCCAGTTTGAGCGTGCCTTGCTGGTTGCTGACAGTACTGAATACACTCTTTTTATATCGGGAACAGCATCAATTCTTGGCCAGGATACCATCGGTATTGATGATGTTGAACGGCAGACAGTTATCACAATTGAGAACATAATGAAGCTTGTCGATGCAAGCCAGCATTTCCTTCCCGAAGGTTCTCCCCTCTGCGATATCAACTGCCTGATACTTCTTAGGGTATATGTTAAACGACAATCCGATTTTGAGAAGGTCAAAAATATTTGCAAAAGCTATTTTATTGGTGCACCGGCAATTTATATAGAAGCCGATGTTTGCCGCGATAATCTTCTGGTTGAGATTGAAGCAGAATTCTTTAATAAATCATAAATGATACGTTTACTAATTCTATCAGCCCTTTTGCAGGTAACTCCTGCTTCTCCGGCTCAGAAATGGGAAAAGATTCCGGCGGGTGTTATTGTTCATCTCAACGGAAAGGAAGGCATGGAG
>CAIPJU010000252.1 GCA_903865465.1 uncultured Bacteroidota bacterium | reverse complement strand
TTTCGCTATGTTCTGTCTCATTAATCTTTCTTATTAAACTTTTCTTTAATTCAAGTGATGTCATAAAATGCTTATTTTGTATAAAATTACAACAATGCGATGAATTTTATTTAATACCATTTAAAAATCTTCAATCCGATTACAAACGAAACTACGCCAGTTGTTGTGAGTATCAAGGCTTCACGCCAGATATCAATCAGCCCGGCCCCTTCATTGAAAATGCTTCTGAAGGTATCTGTAATCATTGTAAGGGGAAGGAACTTAATTTCGGGAATAGCCCAGTCCGGAAAGTTATGATAACTGAAAAACACCCCTGAAACAACCATCATTGGAGTAACAATGGCATTAATCATACCGTTTCCCACCTCTGTATTGGCAGTGCGTGACGAGACGAGGATTGATATCCCTGAAAAAGCGATATTTGCAGCGATAAATAAAACAATCAATGCTGACCAGCTACCCTGTACTTTGACGCCAAAATAGATCCAGGCGAAGAGGAAAAGGAGTATCGCTTCAGCCAGATTCATCGTAAACCGAGCAGCAATTAAAGCAAATAAGAGGTTGGTTTTTTTCATGGGGGTTGCTACCATTCTGCGTAACAGTTTCTTTGAGCGGCGGTCAATAATCGTATAACTTATTCCCCAGCAACAAGCCATCATGATTCCCATTGCCAGTAATCCCGGAATCAAAAAATCGACATACCGTGTGCCGGAGAGCGTGAGTGGCTCGATCTGAGTTTGATTTTCGGTATAAAAGAGCGGGCCATGTACTTCAAGGTCTGCAGCCAGATGATAGGCAGCCTTCGCTTCAGTGTTTGCCGGATCAAACTGGTATATCGAACCTTTAAACTGATCTTCGATTATTACAGAAACCTTCCCCTTTTTAAGAAGTGTTAATGCATTTGTTGCGGATGTTTCATGAAAACTCAGCGTTGCATCTCCGAGTTTTTCATTTTTGAGGGTAATTGAATAGGTGCTGTCCTTTTTCAGTGCATGTGCCTTTAGCCAGGAGATTAGTTTTGTTTCCTGATTCCCGTTTACTCCGGAAATCTCCCTGACAACAGCAAGCTTAGCCTGAACTCCCCCTTTTTGGGTAAAGGCAATTCCAAGACCCCAGGCCATCAGAATCGGGAATACGACACCCCAAAATATAACCGATGGTTCGCGGATTATCTCGGCAAAGTGAGCCACAATTAACCGGTAAAGCTGATGATTGGAAATCTTATTCATACAAATGACGTCCAGTAAGTGAAATAAACAGTTCGTCGAGTGACCGGTGCCCCCCGGTAACGGTTAATATCTCCTGAAGGGTCCCCTCAGCCAGGATATTTCCCTGATCCATAATGACAATCCTGTCGCAGAGATATTCAGCTTCCTCCATATAGTGTGAAGTGAGAATCAGTGACGTATTATGAAGCTTCTTAAGATCGAGAAGGATATTCCAGATCTCACGGCGGGCATTGGGATCGAGCCCTGTAGTGGGTTCGTCGAGCAATAAAATTTTTGGTTTGTTCAAAAGAGCGACTCCAAGAGCCAATCGCTGACGCTGACCGCCCGATAAATTATCGACATATGCTTTTTTCTTCTCTTCCAGGCCAATAAGCTTAAAAACCTCGTCCACCCGATGGGAGTTGAGCTTATAAAAACTGGCAAAAAGCCGCATAGTTTCCCAGGCAGTAAGTTTGTCCATAAACCTGGTCTCCTGCAGTGAAAGACCAATCATTTGGTGCAGTTCATGCTGATGGTGTTTCCATTGCTTGCCTGCAATGAATATCTCCCCTTCATCTGGATGCTGGATCCCTTCAATCATCTCAACCAGCGTGGTTTTACCTGCGCCGTTAGGTCCGAGCAATGCAAGAAACTCACCGGGCTTAATCTTCAGGCTAACCCCTTTGACTGCCTGTACATCCTTAAATGATTTCTTAACCTGTCTGACCTCAACGATATATTCCGAATCTGACATATGGATATTGCCTTAAACTTTCGATATTGTAAAATTATTCATTTAACTCATTAAAAAAATAGATTTTTTAATATCAGGGGCCGACTTTTGAACGACAGTCAGATTTCGAGGGTAGTCAGGGTGTGACGTAGATTTTGGTCTGAAAATAAAACAAAAGGAAATTACAGATGATTCACAATAAAAAAAGGATATGGCAACAAAGAAAGGATCGTAAATATTTTTAGTTGGCGTGCCGAAACAGGGCGAAAGAGATATGCACTTACTGGTTCATTCTCACCATAGAAGGTTGCTGCCAATTGATCGTTGATATAAAAATCTTTTATTCGCATTCCCTTTAACGTTTTCATAGTAAAGGAATTACCACTCATTTTACCTGAAATGCCAAAACTCTGCTCAGGCACTTTATTGTTCCAGGCGGGAGGCAAATGAATTATAGTGGTAC
>CAIPJU010000251.1 GCA_903865465.1 uncultured Bacteroidota bacterium | reverse complement strand
TGTTTCTGCTTGATAACCCGAACTCGCCCTATCGGATCGGCATGAAAAAAGCATGAATTGCAGGAAATATGAAACGAGTACACAGGTCGCGGCAGGGCTAAAAGTGGCTTAAACACTCTGTAAAGGGGCACGAAAAGGATAAAAAAGGATGAGAAAAGGCAGGAAAAAAGGCAGGAAAGTACATTTGTGGCAGTCCTGAACCATCAATGATTAGGACTGAGTGACAGAGCAAAGTGCAGGTCAATCAGTCCTTATCATTGATACCGAAAGAGAGCTTTGCGCTTATGAAATGAGTCTTACAGGCGTGCTATAATCAAATAGCGTTGGTCCATTATGCTGCCTTATTTCTTATTCGGATTCTTTTATATCATGACCAGCCCATAGTTCAGGATCGTAATCCTGAAGGACTCCTGCAGGAAGGTCTTTAAGTTTACTGATGTCCATTTTGTTTTTTCTGACAATGTCCTGCACCATTATGTAGTAGATGCGTTTGCCATCGTCTTGAGGATCCGGCGAGTTTTCGGGTTTATCTCCTATAACCTTTTTAAGATTGGCATGTTCCATGGCAATCACTTCCAGGGAGGCAATGGTATTGATTGCCCTGCATTTTTGAATACTTTCAGCAATGTCATTCATCATAAAGGTATTCCATAAATCATAATTAAAAGTACGAACCGAAGGAAACAAGCTCTCAGCGAGGATAAGATCCCTGAATGCTGTGGAGCGGGATATGCCCGGATAAAGTGCCATCAGAAGGGCGGCAGCATTTTTTCGTACCGGATTTATATCAAGAATTTTAGCAGCTGCCCTTGCTCTGTTAAGGATTTCTTGTTTTGATTTTGGCAGAGGTGATTGCTCGGGACAGAGGAAGTGGGCTTTTACCAATTGGTGGTTCAGATCTTGAATTGATTTGTTGTTCATTTTGACTGATTTTAAATGTTCATACTTTTTGTTGTGCAGGCTGATCTCCTGCTATATTATCTTCAGTGGATTATCCCCGGGGTTGACTTAGAAGAAACTCATTGAAGTCCTTGCGGTCCGGATATAAAAGCTGCGATTGGTTTACAGCATCTGGCCTGAGATTCTGTATCCGTCGGCAGGCCTCTCTGCCCGCGGTATCGTTATCCAGGTAAAGGTCAATATTGCTATACCTGGGTGTCAGGGCAATAAACTTTTCAACAAACCCTACTCCGTTAAGAACTATGGAGTCATAAGCCGGATGATGAATATTGTAATATGACTGGGCCGAGAGATAATCCATAAAACCCTCATACACATTAACCCTTTTAGAGTCTTTTCCCTTGATGGTGGTAATATCTTTTGGAGAGGAGGAACCCTTGAAATATTTACTTCGAAGTTCCCGGCCATGGCTGTCATTGCAGAAGGCAACAGAAAAGAACTCTTTGCCCTCAGCGTAGGTTTTATAGTAGGCTTCCTTGCAATACAGGGAAGCAACACGTTGGTTTATCTTTCTTTGGCCCAGGTACTGAATCAGGGCGTAGTTTTGAAGTGGAGTTGTGCGGACAATTTCAAGTTTTGGTTCTGAGAAGCTCCCTGATATGTGCTTGTCAGAAAAAGATAAAACAGGTTTTACGATCCGCTGCCCGGATAGGATCAGCAAGGCTCCCGGCAGGTCGACATTGTAAATCTTGCAGACCAGGTCCAGCAACCTACCGCCAGTGGCAGTCCCAAAATCGTACCAGAGGTTCTTGACCCTGTCCACTTTGAAACTGGGTGTTTTCTCCGCTCTGAGAGGTGAGCAGTACCAGAAGCTGTTTCCTGCTACTTTGTGTGGTCGGAATCCCCTGCTTTGAAGGAATCCTGCGATGTTCATTTGATTGGCATTTGTGCAATTCATCCGTTTATTTATTTTTTTGAGAGTCAAAAACCTGTTACATTGTTACAAGCGGTTATATTTCTTATATACAGCTATTTACGCTGTAACAATTTGTAACAATTGTAACAATTGACCGGCGTATTTCATCTTTGGCGCTTAGATTTGTTACACTGTTACTACTTTGTTACATATTTGTTATAGGATAATATTTTAATTAATATATTG
>CAIPJU010000250.1 GCA_903865465.1 uncultured Bacteroidota bacterium | reverse complement strand
TGAAAAATGTAATTTTTAGTTTCGTATTTGTTATGAATACTACTTAAAATCATATTCTTTTGCAGCAAAATACAATATGTAACAATCTGATGATTGAATGGAAAAGATTGAAACATTAGAAGAATTTTACAAAAAGAAACTGGATTGGATGCCGGATAATATACGCAATGAGATTGGTCATTTCAATGTGTTTCCTCTGGAACCATTTGTTGGCGAGAAGGCGCAACCAGTGCCTTATAAACGAAGGGATTTCTATAAGATCATGCTGGTAATTGGCAACAGCAAAGTACACTTTGCCGATAAAATTGTGGATGTAAAAAAGCAGGCCTTATCCTTTTCAAATCCTCAGATACCTTACAAATGGGAACATTTGGATAATGTCAGAAATGGTTCTTTTTGCGTCTTTAATCACTCTTTCTTTCTTGATTTTGGAAGCCTGAATCAATATTCCGTATTTCAACCTGAAGGGACTCACATATTTGAACTTACTGATGAACAGGTAATCAGGGTTCAGTCAGTCTATTATCGTATGTTCGAAGAGATCAATTCTGTTTATATTCATAAATATGACGTATTACGAACACTTGTTTTTGAACTGCTCCATTTCGCGATGAAAATGGAGCCGCCAGCTGCTTCGAACAAACATGCTTTACATGCTTCCCAAAGAATTTCCACACTGTTTTTAGAATTACTCGAACGTCAGTTCCCTATTGACGAAAACCACCAGACAATAACCCTGCGTTCGGCTTCCGATTTCTCCCGTCAGCTGAATATACATGTGAACCATTTAAACCGGGCTCTTAAAGAGACAACTAAAAAAACCACCTCTCATTTAATTGCCGAACGATTTTTACAGGAAGCAAAGATTTTGCTAAAGCACAGCGCCTGGTCAGTTTCTGAAATTGCCTGGGCTTTGGGATTTACCGAGACCACTCACTTCAACAACTTCTTTAAGAAACACGTTCATTTAAGCCCACTGAAATTCAGAAATTTCTGAATCTGCTTGAATAATATGAAAATAAGTCACCTGATAGAGAAATATTTCTGGCTAATCCTTATAGCTGGGATTTTATTTGGATTATGGCAGCCCTTCGCTTTCGAACCACCAAAGTACCTGACCAAAATCATATTGGGACTTATGCTCTTTTTTGTCTTCCTTAAAATTGATGCGATTGAGATAATTGATAAAATGAAGGATTATAAACTTATGGCCTATATTGCCCTGGTTTATATGATCATAATTCCTATTGTTTTCTTCCTGCTCGTCAGCACATTCGACAGACATCTAGCTATTGGAATACTTCTGCTTGCAGCAATGCCTGCGGGTGTCTCTACTCCTGCCCTTACCGATTTACTCAAGGGCAATATTTCACTTGCAATGAGTATTGTTCTTGTTACACAGGTCATTGCACCCTTCACAATCCCCTTGTTGTTTTGGCTAATCGGGACTAAAGGACTGGAAATAAACAAATTACTTTTATTCAGGGATATCGCTATACTTGTTTTTCTGCCACTGCTGCTGACGCAGTTCATTAAGAAGTCCTTTCCAGTTGTTGTCAACAGGAATCAGCACCTCTTCACTTCCGCCAATATTTTTCTTCTGTTTGCATTAGTCTTCGTTGCCATCTCTTCGCAGAGGAATATCATCCTCGCTAATCCTTCATCTCTTGTATGGAAAACTGCTATTCTTTACATTGTGTTCATTTTATTACATTTAATTGGTTACCTTATATGCTACCGGGAGAACAAAGAGGACAAAATTGCCTTTTCCGTTACGGCAGCTTACATGAACAATGGAATGGCAATAGTACTTGCTTCTGCCTATTTTGGACCCGAAATACTTATTTTGATGGTTCTTTCAGAAATACCATGGAACACACTAATAGCGCCGTTTAAAAGAATAATCAGACACTTGTGATGCTCCATCTTATCTGCCATTTACCATTCATTAAGTAAAACCGAAACTATGAATGGCATATCGGCAGTATTTTAAAAGTCTCCTCAGGGATCTATGGGAAAAAATCTTTTCGGAGTGAACTCAGTTAAAAAAGTATCATAAATTCAAATCATTGATCTTAATCAATCATTGAACTATTAGTAAAAAATTCTATTTTTAGATATCCATTTTTTACCTTTATATTATTACTATTTCCTGAATCTCTCACTCAAAAGGAAACAGAAGATTTGACTTTTATTAAACTTAAAAAACATGCTAAATATTTTAGCTTTAATATATTACAGAATTAACTTCGTACCTGCATTCATAATTTGGCTGAACTTATCCCATTTTATGAGTAGTTTTAATGGGTAAGATAAAACAACGATAATAACTGATCCCTGAAGAAAGAAAGACTCTATAGATAAGGCGCTATCATGGATATACAAAAAAAATCCAAAGAAACTCTGATAAGTGAGCTGACGGAATTGCAGCTCGCATATAATTCGATGAAGACAAGGCTTGAGAAAGAACTTGCTGCCAAAAGAGAAGAAGAATCCATCTTCAGAAAACTTATCCTGACTGCCTCAGAATTTATCGAATTTACAGACGACTCCCCTGATTTTAGTAAACTGCTGCAAACCATTATTGATATATCGGGTGCTAAATATGCCGCCCTTAATATTTTTGACGAGAACGGCCTTGACTTCACCACTGTAGCATTTGAGGGAATAAAAGAATCGCTCAAACATGTATTTTCCTCACTTGGCTATGAAGTAATCAATAAACATTGGGACCATGACCCCATAAGAGCAGAAAAAACAAAACAACATATAATAACCCGTTTTTTGCATTTGTCAGAATTGTCAGTCAATGCGATTCCCAATGTCATTATTTCGCTGATTGAAAAAACATTTGATGTCGAAGAATCTTTCATTGTAAAAATTGTTAAGGAGAATAAGGTTTTAGGTGATTTCACTCTGATTTTCAGCAAAGGGAAGACAATCAGAAATGAATCCCTGGTAGAGCTCTACGCCAATATGGCGGGTCTGTTCCTCGACAGGGTAAAACTTACTAACCTGCTGAAGTGGAGTGAAATTAAACATAGTAAAATGATCTCCAATATTTCAGATGTGATTGGGATAATCAGTCCGGAGGGCATTATCAAATACAAGAGTCCCAATTGCGAGAAATGGTTCGGCTGGCAACCTCAGGATCTTGTTGGAACTGAAGGGTGGTCGACCATACATCCCAACGATTTGGGACGCATTCAAACAGAATTTTCCACTGTTTTAGACGAAGACAATAATACAAAAACAATGGAGTTCAGATACCAATGTAAGGATGGAAGTTATAAAATGGTCGAACTCTCTGCTATAAATCTCACAAAGGATCCAAACATCGATGGCATATTATTGAACTACCACGATATTACTGCATATAAAAAAGTTGAGGAGATGCTTGCAAATGAGACACAAAGACTCTCCTACATCCTGGAAGGCACCGATGCGGGCACCTGGGAATGGAATATTCTCACCGGAGAAAAAATATATAATGAACGCTGGGCAGAAATGCTAGGCTATACCCTGAAAGAAATATCACCTGTCACAACTGAGACAGTAAATAAATTTGTTCATCCTGAAGATTTAATAGTATCTGATGAATTATTGGCAAAACACATCCGTGGAGAGCTGGCTTATTATGAATGTGAATTGAGGATGAAGCATAAAAATGGTAATTGGGTATGGATACTTGACAGGGGAAAAGTCCATATCCGTGATAAAGATGGCAGGCCGCTTTTTATTTCAGGAACACATCAGAACATAACAGATCGTAAGGAGACAGAGCAGGCATTTATAGATAGTGAGAAAAATTTCCATTCAATCTTCGACAGCAGCTCAGGTGCAATCGCAATAATTGATCCGGACACCACTATTTCGATGGTCAACGAGGAGTTTTGCAGAAGGAGTGGTTATAGTAAGGAAGAAATTACAGGAATGAGCTGGACTCAGCTTCTTCCTTATAATGAACTTTATCGATTTAATGATTTTCAGGACAGGAGACGGTTAAATCCGGATGACGGGCCAGACAGGTATGATTTTTCATTCCTGAATAAATATGGGGAACCAAAGCAGGTAATAGGCTCTTTTGCCATATTAAGCAATCAACAGATGATTGCTTCGCTGGTCGACATTACTGACCGTAAAATTGCAGAGGAGAAACTGAAAGAATCCCTTTCGCTCATGAAGGCCATTCTCGAATCGATAAACAACGGAATTCTGGTTGTAAGTAATCAGGGTGCCGTTCTCAGAACAAATGAGATGTTTTCTAAAATGTGGAAAGTCCCTGCTAATGTGGTTTCTTCAGGAGATGATAATACACTGCTGAACTATGTTCTGGAACAATTAACCGATCCTGAGGAATTTCTCAACAAGGTCTTGGAACTCTATAAAACCCCTGATGCGGAATCGGATAGCCTTGTACATTTTAAGGATGGCAGGGTCTTTGACCGTATTTCAAAACCTATTTACCTCGTCGGAGAAGTAAGAGGAAGAGTGTGGTCTTTCTTCGACATAACAGAACGCAAGAGGGCTGAAAAAGAGATTATTGATGCCCTCGATAAAGCTGAAGAAAGTAATCGCCTCAAATCTACTTTCCTGACAAACATGAGCCACGAGATCAGGACACCCATGAACGGAATTCTTGGTTTTACCGAATTACTGAGCAACCCTGACCTTTCGAGCGATGACCGCCAGAACTTTATCGAAATCATCAGGATAAGCGGAGCAAGGATGTTAAATACTATCAATAATATCATTGATATATCGATAATTGAATCGGGCGTTCTGAAAGTCGATAAAATTGAAACCAACATAAATAAACAGATTGAATTTATATTCCAATTCTTCAGACAGGAAGTTCTGAACAAAGGTTTGTCGTTGGAATTCAGAACCGGTCTGCCGCTTGAAAAAGCAATCATAATTACTGATAATGAAAAAGTAATTGGCATTCTGACAAACCTTCTTAAAAATGCAATAAAGTTTACAAAGAGCGGTTCTATTGAATTCGGCTATGAGTGTAAAGGTGAAACCCTTGAGTTCTTCATTAAAGATACCGGGGTAGGAATCTCTCCGGCGCAGCAACAAATAATTTTTGAAAGATTCAGGCAGGGTAATGAGTCCTACAACCGCGATTATGAAGGCAGCGGACTAGGCTTGACAATTTCCAAATCATATGTTGAAATTATGGGTGGTCAAATATGGCTCGAAAGCGAAGTAGGTAAAGGTACAACATTCTATTTTACAATTCCCTTTGAACCTTTGGCC
>CAIPJU010000249.1 GCA_903865465.1 uncultured Bacteroidota bacterium | reverse complement strand
GTCATCACTCTTTACCTTCTTCTCGGCTGCTTTCAGTTCGGCACTCTTAGTTTCAGTAGCCTTACCAAGAGAGGTATTCTTGTTTTCGGAGAAGAGCGAAATTGAGCTTTCAATTGCTATCACCCGTCCTCCGCCTTTAATAAAATCCATAATGGTATCTTTTATGCTCCTGTATGATCCGGCGGGCAGTATTACAACATCATAATGACTGAGGTCAACATTTCTTCCATTTGCTGTATTTATCAGTGATACAGGATAATGAAGCTCTTTTTCAAAGTAATACCATAGTTCCCCTGTTACGGGTGATGATGCCCTGTCGCCACATAGAAGTGCGACATTTTTCTTCTTTACCAGCACTGAATTTCCCGAACCAAAATCTCTGCCGCTGTCAACCATGCCTGTATTCGCACTTATCAGGCTAACCTGACATTCATCGGCCGAAGCAGTAACTGCTTTGTCAAAATCGCCCTTAAAATTGCTGTTGTCACCCCGGGTTATAATAACGGTTCCTCTGTTATAGTTTTTTCCATTAAGAGTGAAAGGTTTCAATGAGTATCTGATCTTAATATTTTTAGTGTAGAGCGAAGCAATAAATTTCAGTTCGTCAAAACCGGTGAAATTAGCAATGTAGCCATACGGAGAATCTGTCGACAGGATGTTCTTTACCTTCCCGGTATTGATGGAAGCAGTATCAGCTGATATTTTATCTGCGACTGCAAATGATTTAAGGTTATAGAGGTAAGGCAAGGCCCAGGCAGTCAGGTCGTAGGTAAGGGAATCGGATGGCTTGCTGTCGGGATCAAAAAGTACCTGCAAAAAATGTGACTGTGGTTGATAAGCACTAATAAGGATATCACCTTTTTCGATCGTCACCTCGCCGTCTTTTTTTGCGAGATAATCAAATCCCCTGAACTTTTTGCCTGTATTTCCCGACAGGGAATATCTTATCTGGTTTATATCGAGGAGTTTCAGACACTCATTAAGATTCGATTTCTCATTCGATCCTTTTAATATCACCGATTTATATCTGAATGTTGGATTTTTCACCCCCTCCCCGAAATATTTATCGAATTCCGAAACCAGCTGTTCCCTGTTATCATTAGCAACCTTTATCGCTGCCATTGAGGCCGTAAAATGTCCTTCTATTCTATCCTTAAGTGTTAGCGTGTCTCCCGATTCAAGCTTCAATGATATCCCTGCAACACCTCCGCCGCCCTGCTCGAAGGTAAATCCCATGGCTCCGTTGAAGAGTGGCCAGGTGTCGCCATAGCTTGGATAAAAGAGATCAAAACTCTCCTTGGTAAAATAAAGTCTGTACTTTGCATCGAAGAGTGAAGCATTGCCTTTACCCATCAGCTTGTGAAATTCGTGCTGCCAGGGTGTAAGAATGGCATTCCATGGTTCGGCTCCCGGAGCAAAAAAGAAGGTCTGATCGGGCCCCATCTCATGAAAATCGGCATGTACCTGAGGCATAAACTCTTCATAGAATTTAACTCTTTGCTGAGTCTCAACCTGAGTCTGCCAGGTCCAGTCACGGTTCAGGTCGAACTGGTAATGGTTTGCCCTGGCTTCAGGCCATTCCTGGTTATGTTCCCACGATTGCCTGTCGGAATTTATAATCTGGTTCATGGAATTCCTGTACCTAACGGCATAAAACTCACGTCCGTCAGGATTCTGGCAGGGATCAATTATTATTATACAGTTCTTAAGATATTCCGAAACACCAGGGTAGGAACCAGACACAAGAGTAAAGAGGGTTTTCATTGC
>CAIPJU010000248.1 GCA_903865465.1 uncultured Bacteroidota bacterium | reverse complement strand
TGATATTAACCTATTAACGCTCATACTCTCAAACCATAAAAATTATATGTACAAAAAAATCATACCTATTATAACAGCCTGTCTTATATCTTCTTCCGGGTTTCTTTTCTCACAACAGAAAACCTGGTCACTTGAAGATTGCATAAAGTATGCTGTTGACAATAACATCCAGATTAAGCAGCAGGTTATTCAGACAGAGATCCGTCAGAATTCCCTCGATCTTGCCAAGATGAAGCTTCTGCCAACATTGAATGGCCAGATCTCCCATGACTATTCATTCGGAAGGGCTCTCGACCAGAATACCTACCAGTTCTTTAACCAGACAATCCGTTCTGATTATTTTTACCTGGGTGGTTCGACACCTATCTTCAACGGTCTGCAGAATTATAATTCAATAATGATGAACCGTTATCAGGTGCTGGCCAGCCAGGAGGATCTGAAGAACATAAAGGACAATGTTGCTCTTAATGTTGCCCTCGCATATCTGCAGATACTTCTTAACAAGGAGCTTGTTGCTGCAAACCAGAACCAGCTCAACATCACTCTTCAGCAGATTGAAAAAACAAAGAAGCTTGTCGATGCAGGAAGCGTTGCCAAAGGGAACCTTTTGCAAATTGAAGCTCAGGCAGCACAGGAAGAACTTGCCCTGGTTAATATGCAAAACCTTCTCGAAACATCTTATCTGAATATTACTCAATTCCTGGAGTTAAAATCACCTGCAGGATTTGAGATTGTGACCCCTCAGATTATCGTCGATCCTAATGCGATAGTCGCAGGTAATATTGATGATATTTACCAGATAGCAGAAAAGAACAGACCCGAGATAAAGAGTTCCGAATTGAATCTCTCTGCAACCAGGTATGGCTTAAAGATGGCACAGGGTGCAAGAAGCCCGAGGATCTCGCTCAGCCATTCCTTTAACACACGCTATACTTACATACCTAACCAGCCTTCTCTTCAATCATTCCATCAACAGTTTAACAACAATCAGAACTCTGACCTGGGGATTGCAATGTCGATTCCAATTCTGAACGGATGGTCGGTTAATAAGAATATTTCCAACTCAAGGCTTCAGGTCGAAAACAGTCAGTACCAGCTCGATGCAACGAAAAAACAGCTTTATAAGAATATTCAGCAGTCCTACACCGATGCTGTTGCCGCCCTTAAGAAGTTCAATTCGAGTATTAAGGCAGTAACTTCATCTGAAGAGTCATTCAGATATACCGAACAGAAATTCAATGTCGGAATGGTGACATCGGTCGATTATAATGCCGCCAAGACTACGCTCCTTAAAGCGCAGTCAGATATGTCGCAGGCAAAATATGAATTTGTTTTTAAAACCAAAGTCCTTGATTTCTACAAGGGGATTCCGCTTAATCTTGATGAAATAACAAAAAAATAAACCCTGAAAATCACAATCATGAAAACCAATAAGATACTTAAATTTTTACTTCCTGTTGTTCTTGTTCTTATTATATTAGCTGTCGTTGGCAAGAAGAGCGGATGGTTTGGCAAGCCTCTTACGCTTAAAGTGGCCGTTGAAAATGCTGAAAAAAGAACCGTCATTGAAACAATATCTGCAAACGGGAAGATACAACCTGAAAAAGAGGTTAAGATCAGTCCTGATGTTTCCGGTGAAATTGTGGAGCTTACCGTTAAGGAGGGAGAGAATGTTGAAAAGGGACAGCTCCTGCTCAGGATCAAACCCGATGTTTATATTTCCCAGAAGGAGAGGTCGATTGCTGCAATCAGTTCTGCAAAAGCACGTCTTGCACAGTCGGAGGCACAGTTTGCGCAAGCCGAACTTTCTTTCAAAAGAAGCAAGCAGCTCTTTGATCAGCAGACAATTTCCCAGTCGGAGTTCGAACAGGCTCAGGCATCTTACAAAGTCGCCAAATCAGATGTTGATGCTTCTAAATTTGCTGTTGTAAGTGCAGAAGCTTCTGTAAAAGAGGCAAATGAAACGCTGATCAAGACATCCATTTATGCCCCTATGTCGGGTACTATTTCAATGTTACTGGTTGAACTGGGTGAGAGGGTTGCAGGAACCAACCTGATGGCAGGAACCGAGATGCTCAGGGTTGCTGATCTTTCAAGAATGGAAGCTCAGGTACAGGTCAATGAAAATGATATTGTGAAGGTTAAGCTTGGCGATACCGCCCTCATTGAAGTCGATGCTTATCTCGATAAAAAACTCAAGGGCATTGTTACCGAAATAGCCAACTCGGCTAAGACCACAGGTGTCTCAGCCGATCAGGTTACCAACTTCGATGTAAAAATACTTGTGATTCCTGAATCTTATAAAGTGCTTGGCCCTAATGTAGGACCCAATCCGCTTCGTCCGGGAATGACAGCCTCGGTTGAGATACAGACAGAATCGAAAGAAGGAATTCTTACTGTTCCTATCCAGTCAGTTACAACACGAACTGATACAATCAAGGTTACAACTTCAGGTAAAAAGAGTGATATTCGTACTCTTGTATTTATTTCCGACGGGAAATATGCTCTTGCAAAAGATGTAAAAACCGGTATTCAGGATAATTCATATATCGAAATTCTGTCGGGAGTTGCGGAAAACGATAAGGTTATTACTGCACCTTTCAGCGCAATAAGCAAGAAGCTGACAGACAGTACTCTTATCGAAGTTGTTAAAAAAGAACAGCTCTTTAAGGAGAAATAGACCTGAACTATTGTAGTCAGTATGATAATTTGCCTTGAGACAGCAACAGAACTCTGCTCAGTAGCTTTAATTGATAGTTCCGGTGTAATATCCCTGAAGGAGAGCGACGAATCAAAATCGCACGCTTCCCTTCTTACACTTTTTATTGAGGAAATTCTAAAAGAGAATTCCATCAGGGCCTCTGATCTCGATGCTATAGCAGTGAGCAAGGGCCCTGGTTCGTATACAGGACTGAGGATAGGAGTATCAGCTGCAAAGGGTCTTGCATATTCTGCAGCGTTACCACTAATTGGTATCGACACAACCCTGTCGATGTTTTACGGCATCTCTGTTAATGATTTCCAGCCTGATTATGAAGAAAATGACACTATTTTCTGCCCCATGCTCGATGCAAGGCGAATGGAGATATATTATGCTCTCTACGATAACAATGGCAAAATATTAAAGGATATAACTGCTGAAATTATAACAGCTGATACCTTCAGCAACTTTCCTGAATCCCAAAAAATTGTTCTCTTTGGAAGTGGAGCTGCCAAGTGCCTGGATGTAATAAAAAGGAAGAACATTCATCACGCTGACGACTTCAGAATATCAGCCTCACACATGCTCAAACCTGTTTATGATGATTTTAATAAGGGCAGGTTTGAAGATGTAGCATATTTTGAACCTCTCTATCTGAAAGATTTCATAACTTCACAGCCCAGAAAAAACCTATTGTTGGGGAAATAAAGATGCCGTTTCATACATATGTCATAAATAGCATGAGAAGACTTCTGATTATACTCCCGGTTATAATGATCTCATTTTCAGCCAATGGCCAGGTGAAGTCATATAAACCCGGCGAGAAGGTAAATTATGTGGTACAATATGGCCCCATAACAGGCGGAACCGGTGCACTCGAATTAACCAGCGATACTTTTAAAGGCAGGGAGGTCTGGCATTCGAAGATCCTTGGTAAAACAACCGGCCTGGCCGATGTTGTTTTTAAGGTGCTTGACGTTTATGAAAGTTATATGGATCCCGAAACGGAGCTGCCTGTAAAATCTATCAGGAACATCCGCGAAGGAAGATACCGGAATTACAACGTAGTTCTTTTCGACCATAAAAGCCGGGCCGATTCAGCAATCCTCAACAGCGACCTTACAGGAATACATATCACACAGCCCCGGATACACGACATCCTCTCCTGCTTTTATTATTTCCGGAACCACATTCTGCCTTATGAAGACAGCCTTAAAGAAGGCAGCCTGATAACCGTTATGACTTGGTTTACCGATGAACTGTACCCTGTAAGGATGAGGTATGTAGGAACCGAAGTGGTAAAAACCAAAGCAGGAAGAATTAAATGTTACAAGTTCAACCCTGTTACTGAAAAAGGGAGGCTGTTCAAGACAGAAGAAGATGTTTCTTTCTGGTTTTCAGCCGATAAAAATTTTTTACCGGTTAAGATCCGATTTGATATATTTGTCGGGGCATTTACGGTCGAAATGGTTAATTACGAAGGACTGATTTATCCGCTTGGAACAAATACGAAATAATTTAAATTAACATTAAGAATAACTTCAGAATTTATGGCAAGTACAGCAGATTTTAAAAACGGGCTGGTTATTGAATATAACAATGACCTCTACACTATTACTCAATTTCAGCATGTTAAACCAGGGAAAGGTCCGGCTTTTGTACGCACAAAATTAAAAAATATCAAGACGGGAAGAGTGATCGATAATACCTTTACCTCAGGAACAAAAGTTAACGTCGCAAGGGTTGAGAGACGCCCCTATCAGTACCTCTATAAGGACGATATGGGGTATTATTTCATGCACCTCGAAACCTTCGACCAGATTCATGTTGAAGAAATTCTGATCGACAATTACCAATTCCTTGTCGAAGGCATGGGGGTTGAAGTTGTTGTTCACGCCGATACCGAAAACATATTATCTGTCGATCTTCCTCAGTTTGTAGCTATGGAAGTTATCTACTCCGAACCCGGTTTAAGGGGCGACACTGCTACCAACACCCTCAAACAGGCTAAGGTTGAGAATGGCGAGATAATTATGGTTCCTCTCTTCGTTAACACAGGGGATAAAATTAAAATCGATATCCGCGACCGGAGTTACGCTGAAAGAATCAAGTCATAAGAGAAGCATGAAACAGGGCAAGGCTCCTTCTGACAGGCTGGCAGTTTCAAAATTCAAACTGAACTCACTGCTCGACATCACCATGTCGATCAATGCCAATCTGCCTACAGGGGAGCTTTTGTCCAAATATGAGAATATTCTGCGAAAGCACCTCTCTATCGGGAAAATCCTGATATTCATGCGTTCCTCGACCTGGGAATGTCTTCTCAACGGAGGATTCCCTGAAGAACTCGAAAAAATGAATGTCGAAGAGAGGCTTTCCGGATTAACTGAGGTCCTTACTTCTGCATACTCTGAGGGTTTCGAGGGCGTCGAAATAATTATTCCGGTATTTAACAACAAGGTTTGCCTTGCCTATATCTTCATTGGCGACATTGAAGAGGAGGGCGAAGGTATGAGCCCCGTAATAAAGCACCTTGCATTTATTCAGACAATCTCGAGTATTATAATAGTCGCTGTTGAGAATATCAGGCTCTTCAAAGAGAGTCTTCTTCAGGAAGCTATGAAAAAGGAGCTTGAACTTGCTGCAAGGATGCAGAAGATGCTAATTCCCGATCCGGAACACATGCCTAAAGATCCTAAAATAAAGATCTCCGGCATCTATTTTCCCCATTATGAAGTTGGCGGTGACTATTACGATTGCATTAAGCTTAGCGGACCCAAGACTGGATTCTGCATTGCCGATGTCTCTGGTAAGGGAATAGCTGCGGCTATCCTGATGTCGAATTTCCAGGCAAGCTTCAGGGCCCTCTTTACCTCCGACATAGCACTCGACGCACTCGTTCTGAAGCTGAACACAATCGTCTCTTTAAATGCTGCAGGTGAAAAATTCATCACCTTTTTCGTTGCACGCTATGATCGCGAAAGCGGAGTACTCGAATATGTCAATGCTGCTCATAACCCACCTGTTCTTTATGATACCGTAACCGGCGAGGTTACTCATCTTAAGGCCTCATGCGTGGGCCTCGGGATGCTCGATGAGATCCCTTATGTAAAACAATCGGAGATCCTGATTTCAAACTATTCCAAGATAGTCTGCTATACCGACGGCTTATCGGAATTAAAGGGTGACGATGGTAAAGAGATCGGAACCGGTGTAATAATCCGACATATCGCAAATAATCTTCCCGTCGAAGAGAATATATCGGCAATGATGAATGAACTGGGACTTCCGCATAACAATCCGGGTACATTCGACGATGTTTCTGTCATAGCAGCCGACCTGGCTAATTGATTCAGCTTGCCCTGATCAGGAAATAGTTCTTCTTCCCTTTCTGCACCAAAAGATACTTATTGTTTAGTAGATGATCCCTCGTGACAGCTGCTTCAGGATTTTCGATCTTCTCCTTGTTCAGACTGAGTCCTCCCCCCTGGACAAGTCGTCTCAATTCACCCTTTGAACTGAATACGGGTGCAATTTCAGAACAGAGTTCCGCAATGCTGATTCCCTCATTCAGTATTTCAGCATTTATGTCGAAGACAGGCACTCCTTCAAAAACGGAGAGGAAGGTGTTCTCGTTCATCTTCCTTAGCGACTCAGTTGTTCCCTTTCCGAAAAGGATCTGCGACGCCTCAACGGCCCCATCATAGTCATCCCTTGAATGTACCATAACAGTTACCTCCTCGGCAAGCCTTTTCTGGAGGAATCTCTCATGAGGAGCCTTGTTGTGTTCTTCAATTATAGAAGCAACCTCCTCCTTTGGAAGAATAGTGAAGATCTTAATATATTTTGCAGCATCCTCGTCGGACACATTAAGCCAGAACTGGTAAAACTGGTAGGGTGTCGTCTTCTCGGGATCGAGCCAGACATTACCCGATTCCGTCTTACCGAACTTTGAACCATCTGATTTGGTAATGAGGGGACACGTGAGTGCGAAGGCCTCTCCTGATGCTTTCCGGCGGATCAATTCGGTGCCCGTAACGATATTTCCCCACTGGTCCGAACCGCCCATCTGGAGTTTGCATTTTAAGTTATTGTAGAGGTGAAGAAAATCCGTCCCCTGTACGAGCTGATATGAAAATTCAGTGAACGACATCCCCTCTTTCGACTCAGATCCTATTCTCTTTTTGACAGAATCTTTCGACATCATATAGTTGACGGTAATATGTTTTCCTATGTCGCGGATGAAGCCAAGAAAGGAGTACTCCTTCATCCAGTCGTAGTTGTTTACCATGAGAGCCTTATTATCGGCTTCAGACTGAAAGTCGAGGAACTTTGAAAGCTGTTTTTTAATTGCCTCCTGGTTATGACGGAGAGAGGCCTCATCGAGAAGGTTTCGCTCTTCCGATTTTCCCGAAGGGTCGCCGATCATACCTGTTGCACCTCCAACGAGCGCTATCGGCGTATGGCCCGATCGCTGGAAGTGAACGAGCATCATCACCTGGACCATATGTCCGATATGAAGAGAATCGGCAGTAGGGTCGAAACCAATATATCCTGCACTCTTTTCCCTGCTAAGCAATTCTTCTGTTCCCGGCATGATATCGTGGATCATACCCCTCCATTTCAGTTCTTCAACAAAATTCATAAGGCCTGTTTTTTAAGAACTGCAAATATAGCAAACAAGGTCAGATAGTCGTATTTCCGGGTTTCTTTTTAAACCTGTCAAAGCTGTTGTTGAAGCCCCCCTCTCCTATTATCGGGAAGATAGCAGGGGCGATATCTGCAATGGGATTATAGAATATTGAATGTTCGATGGTTTCAGCAGGAAGAATATGGCGGCGGACATCTATGGAGTTGAGGATCACAAAGAAGACGCTCATTATAAGAACCGATTTGAAGAGGGCAAAGAAGATCCCGAGGATCCTGTTGAAGAAACCCAGGGAGGCGGCATCGACAATTTTAGAAACGATGAGTCCTATAAAGTGAATGATTACCACAATGATGCAGAAGGTGACAAGGAAAGCAACTACGCCAACATATTTACCGGTAAGGTCGAAGTAGTCATAGAGTTTTCCGGCGGTAAAGGTTGAAAATTTAATAGCTCCCCAGATCCCGAGTATAAGGGCTGCGAGAGATGCGACCTCCCGTATCAGGCCGTTAGTAAAACCGCTGACCATAGAGACGATCAGAATTACGACTATTATAACATCAATCCAGTTCATAGAATTAGTATTTAACAGAAAGAAAGGATGAAAGATAGGAAACTTATCAAAAATAAAAATGGTTCTGCTAAAATTTTGATCTGCGATCTTTGCAGCAGCTCAGCGAACTCTGAGGTTAGATAAAAACATCAGAGGAAATGATATGACTCCTTTTTTAACACGGAGTTAAAAGGAGTTATAAGGAGTTGCACAGAGTTAATCTTGTACGCAAAGTTAAATCAGCTTTAAAACAGTGTAATTCCTCAAATCATCCGTGAAACTCCGTGGTTAAGCCAAAACACAGCTTCGAAATAAAATATTTTATATATTATCAAACTTTGCGGACTTTGCATCGACTCAGCGAACTTTGCGGTTAAAAAGTAGCCACGATAAGCAGAAAAGTAATTATTACTCAACAAGTATTAATATTTGTTATTTAAACCTTATGCTTGCAACTGTTTTTATTACAGTTAGAGTGTTTAGGGTTTGTTAAGAATGAAAAAAGGTTTATTTTTGCAGTCCGGGAAAATATGGTCCCATAGTTCAATGGATACCTGCCTGCCGGTAGGCAGGGAATGGAGGTTTCCAGTGGGTTATGTAGAATAGTTGGTCCCATAGTTCAATGGATAGAATGGAGGTTTCCTAAACCTTAGATTCAGGTTCGATTCCTGGTGGGACTACAAGAAACAAGCGTTAAGAGCCCTGATATTCAATAGTATCGGGGCTTTTTTATTTATGTTTACTGAAACTATACTGAAACATTTAAACAGCTTTCTTTCTCCAATTTTTCCAATTGCCTATCTCATTTCAGTGAGATAAGATACATTCGTTTTAAAATTCGATGTAAATTATTTCTATGCTTAATCGAAGGCTTTTGATCATCTTATTGCCAATCATGTTGCATTGCAATTTGAAACTATTTCTATAGATGAATTTGGAAATACTCTTAATGCTACTCTTGAACTAGTTCGAGCAATAATAGATAGTTAAGGTATATTTGTGGAGGAATTGAAGGAGTATTTTGAAAGGAAAAAGCCC
>CAIPJU010000247.1 GCA_903865465.1 uncultured Bacteroidota bacterium | reverse complement strand
TCAAGATTTTCCGAATAGAGATTTTTCAGGAATTCAAGCTGCTGATCGGCATTAGGGTCAGGTGATTTCTTCCCAGTGTTGCTGCCCGTATTGAGATATAAATGGTTTATGGGCTGTGCCTGCAGTGCAAATTCACTACAGAATATTAAGGCTGCAAGAAGAAAGGTTGTTGTAATAGAAGTGAGTCCGATTTTCATAACCCGAAATAACGAAAATTTTAAGCGGATTGGCTCTTATAAGCAAAAATTATTTTTGTTAAAATAAGTTAATGCAACTTAAGCTGTTTAATAAATTCTAATTTTGTTAGCCATTTAATAATAATTTGAAAGCTCTTAAAAACAATTCCATGACGAAGGCGGGAGTGAAATCCGGTATTATTTTAATTTTTGTTACCCTGCTTTGTACATGTATTGATCCTTATACCCCTGCGGTACGCGGTTATCAATCCCTTCTAGTGGTTGAGGGGCTCATAACTGATGCCAACTCATCGTTTGCAATTAAATTGTCGAGAACCATAAGCGAACAGAACAGTAATCCGGAACCAGTATCAGGAGCTACGGTTTCAATTAGCGATGATTTTGGGAGTTCAATACCGCTCACAGGCGTAGCAGGCGGGATTTATAAAACTGACAGCCTGGAATTCCATGCTACTCCCGGAAGAACATATATCCTGCACTTAATCACACCTGAAGGAATGGAGTATGAATCAGACTCCTGCCTTATGCGTCCTGTGAATGATATCGATTCCATTTATTTTGCAAAGGAGAGTGAACTTATAAATAACAGTACTGAAACAGCTGAAGGTATAAAGATCTACCTTAATTCCTCTACAGGGCAGGACAATGGTTTTGTAAGGTGGGATTTTGATGAGACCTGGAAATTCAAGATCCCATTGCCAAAGAAGTTTGATTATATTAATGATACAACTATTGTGCCGGTTGATATGGTGAAAGAGTTTTGCTGGAAATCAAGAAAATCTGATGAGATACTGGTTCATTCGCCGGAAACCTCAAATGAAACAAAGATTGAAAAGTTTCCTGTTTACTTTATAGCTACAGGGAGTTCAGACAGGCTTTTAATTCAGTACAACATTCTTGTGAAGCAGTATTCAATTTCGAAAAAGGAGTATGAGTTCTGGAATAACATGGTTCAGGTAAACAGCGGAGGCGGTGATATCTTTGCAGCCCAGCCTTACCCGGTTATCAGCAATATTCATAATGTAAACATGCCAGGTGAAAAGGTCCTCGGATATTTCCAGGTATCAGCCATGAAACAAAAGAGAAAAACAATCACAATTTCAGATATTGCAAAACTTAACCTGCCTCTTTATCACTACCCTTGCAAAAGGATAGAGATCTCTCCATCTTCTTTCCCGATCTCATCTTCATGGCAAAAAGCACCCTCATGGGATGATATCTATGAAATGTACTGTATCACTTCTTCAAAGTATGATTTTGTGGAGCCAATATTTCTGCCCGAATCAACAAAACTAAGCAAATTGATTTTTTCCACAAAGGAATGTGCTAATTGTGAATTAACAGGAACTTCAATAAAACCCGATTTCTGGACTGACTCGAAATAATATGAGATATTATCTGACAAATGGAGGATCGTTACAAAAATCTGCTTACAGGAAGGAACTTTTCTTCCTCGTAATTCTTATGATTTTTGCAGGCAGGCAACTCTTCGCACAGGTCACACCACGGACTTCTGAAAAAGAAGATGCTGGTTATTTTACTGAATCACTGTATCTTAAAACCGACAGGGACATTTATGTAAGCGGAGAACAAGCCTGGTTTAAGATATACAAACTTAACGGATCGACTAACAAGCCCTGCGATTTAAGCAAAGTGGTCTATATTGAATTGCTAAATCAGAGCAACAACCCTGTGAGCCAGTTAAAAATATGCACCGACGGAACATCCGGTTCCTCATATTTTACGATTCCCGGAAACCTGGCAACAGGCAATTACCTGATACGGGCATATACAAACTGGATGAAGAATTTCACTGGCGAAAGATTTTGTTATGGTGTTATTTCTGTAATAAACCCGTTCAGGCTTCCTGATATCCCGAAACTATCATCCGGTTTTCAATCTGATAAATCCGGAGAGGCTAATCAAAATGAAGGCAGAATAAAATATATTATTTCTATTGATAAACCGGTATTCGGTTCCCGCGAAAAGGTAAGTCTGAAAATAAGTGCTGAAGATGAATCCGGAAAAGGTGTGGTTTCCGATTTGACTGTGTCGGTTGCACGATCAGCAATGTTCAACAGGATTTCATACAGTCCCGTAAAACCATCCGGTTCTTCAGTTGGAAATGGGGCAGGCGGAATCAGATTTCTTCCTGAACTTGAGGGACAGATCATTAGCGGGGTCATAAAATCAAAGTCTTCAGGTGGACCCATGAAAAGCACCGACATCTCACTCTCTTTTGTAGGGAAATCGGCCAGATGCTATTTCACCAGGAGCGACAGCAGCGGGGGATTCAAATTCGTCATCAAGGAACCTGGCCTCCGTGAAATGGTGATTCAACCCCTTTCACCCGATGCCGGTAGTTATTTTGTAGAGCTCGACCAGTCTTACAGCGGCAGCATCAACAATTTTCAGACTCCCTCATTTGATATCGACAGCAACAGGCTTAAGGAGATTAATGATGCTATTATCAGCATGCAGGTTCATAATGTTTATCAGCCTTTTCTTCAGGAAGCAAAACCTCAGGTCACTAAAGTTTATCCCGATTTTTTCGGGAAGGCAGAGAATACAATCAGAATGGCTGATTATATCGAGCTTACCACTGTAAGAGAGGTGGTTAAAGAGATCATTCCTGATGTTTATACCCTGCGTCAGAATGGTAAATTCGACTTCAAGCTTATTAATAAATTCAGGGGTGAACCATTTGAGAATAAGCCCTTGATATTAGTTGACGGTGTACCGGCTTACGACTTTGAGAAGGTACTAAATATAAACTCCAGGGAGATTGAAAAGGCTGATGTTATCAACAAAAGATATTTTTATTCTGATTTTATTTTCGACGGTATTGTTAGTTTCATAACCAAAACAGGGAAGATGAATGCAATGGAATTTGACAATTCAATTTTCAGACAGGCCTGGGATGGTTGCCGCGAAAAGGACGATTTCTATTCTCCTTCGTACAACTCCTCAGACATAAAAGAAAAAAGAGCTGCTGATTTCAGGAATACACTCTACTGGAATCCCTCACCAGCGGTTTCTGCGGATGGGCTTACTAATCTTGAATTCTTTACCTCCGATGAACCTGCCGAATATAAAATAGTCGTTGAAGGAGTAATGGCTGATGGCAGGAGAGGCTATTCCACTGCCACTTTCAGCGTGAAATGAACTGACTTCACTTTCATTCAGACAGAGCGCGATTAAATATTATTAACACTTATGAGAAGGCAATGCTATCTTTCTTCTCATATTTTTTAATACTTTTGCATCTGAACGTAACTAATTGATTATAATATAGTAATCTAAAATGAAAAGAATTCTTATAATAACGGGCATTGTTCTTGCATTTGTGGCATTGTTTGCTTTCAATAAGATGACTACCAGGAATGAAGAGACTAATACTTATGTAAAAGTCAAAAAAGATGTATTTGAAATAAGTGTTTCGGCTTCTGGTGAACTTATTGCCGAAAAGTCAATTGATATAAAAGGGCCCGAGATAGTTTCATCCGCTCAGGGTAACCGTGGTATGAGGTTTATGGACCTAAAGATTCAGGATCTTGTTCCGGAGGGTACCTTGGTGAGACAGGGTGAATATATAGCTCAGCTCGACAGGTCAAGCTATTCAAATAGCCTTAAGGATGCAATGGATGCTCTGAAAACCGAGCAGGCTAACCTCGAAATGAAGATTCTGGATACTGCCGTCGCTTTGTCTGGTTTGCGTGATGATATAAAAAATCAGCATTATGTTGTCGAAGAGGCTCAAATAACGCTGGCTCAGTCGAAATTTGAACCACCAGCCACTATCCGGCAGGCTGAAATTGCGCTCGATAAGGCAAAACGAGCACTCGAACAGAAAAATAAAGGATATTCACTCAAAATTCAACAAAACCTCGCTGATATTGGAAAACAGAAACGTGCAAAGGATAAAGCACAGAGCCTGGTGGATGATCTTCAGGACTTCCTCTCCAAATTCACTGTGCTGGCTCCTACCTCAGGGATGGTAATTTACAAGAAAGATTTCTCGGGTACAAAAAGAAAAACAGGATCTTCGGTTAATCCTTTTGACAGAATTATTGCAACCCTTCCCGACCTCTCTTCAATGTTGTCGAAAATTTATGTCAATGAGATAGAAGTAAGTAAGGTAAAACCAGGACAGAAAGTTACACTGGCAGTAGATGCTTTCCCTTCCAAGTCATATGCAGGGAAGGTGATCTCAATAGCCAATATCGGTGAGACACTTCCCAATTCCGATTCAAAGATGTTCGAAGTTCAGTTCAGGTTAGATGTTAGCGATCCGGCACTCAGGCCTTCAATGACCACCACAAACAAGATAATTATAAGCACCTACAACGATGCACTTTTCATTCCGACTGAATGTGTTCAGACAGGATCGGACAGCATACCTTTTGTTTACCTGAAAAATAAGACCAGACAGGTTGTTGTTCTGGGAGAGGCAAACGATAAAAACGTTTTAATCAAAAAGGGTCTCGAACCAGGCATTATGGTTTGTGTTACAACGCCTGCCGATCCTCAGGGTTACAAATTGAGGGGTCAGGAACTTATTCCTGAGATAAAAAAACATTGATTATCTTAAGCTCAGCTATCTGATTAACTTCCATACAGCCATTTAAATGAAAAACAGGAAACTGCTCTCTTTCTGCTCTTTAATCTTGTTTGTGCTGTCTGTTCAACAGACCACTTTCGCGCAGGACAATAGCTGGACCCATTTCAGAGGATCCGCCCTTAATAGTATCTCATCGGCCGAAAAAGTTCCACTCATATGGAATGACCATGCAGCAAAATGGAAGACAGAAATTCATGGAAGAGGTTACTCTTCTCCTGTAATATTAAATAACCAGGTGTGGGTTACAACGGGAACACCCGATGGGAAAGAGCTTTATGCTGTGTGCCTCGATTATGAAACAGGTAAAATAATTCACGATGTTAAAGTTTTTACCCCCTCCGATGTAGTCGGGAAGCACTCGATAAATACTTATGCAAGCCCGTCACCTTGTATTGAGGAGGGTTTTGTATATGTCCATTATGGAAGCCTGGGTACCGCTTGTCTTAAGACATCAGACGGATCGGTAGTATGGACCCGAACTGATCTTAAATGCAACCATGTTCAGGGACCAGGGTCATCACCTGTTATCTATAAAAACCTTCTGATACTTCATTTCGATGGAATAGATGTAAGATACCTCATCGCACTCGATAAAGCAACAGGTAAAACCGTCTGGCGCACCGACCGGCCACTCAAACCGTTCGACACGATGTCGGAGATCGGTAAGAAGGCTTATGTAACGCCGATCATTATAAATGTAAAAGGACGCGATCAGCTTATCTCCAACGGCTCGGCTGTCTGCAGCGCCTATGATCCTCTGACAGGCGAAGAGATATGGCAGGTTGTGAGAGGCGCTGAATCAACTGTCCCTATGCCCTTTACTGAAAATGGAATAGTTTACTTCTATTGTGGCTGCATGTCCGATAATGGCTCGCGCAATTTCACCGAGATACTGGCAGTAAACCCCGATGGGAGTGGAGATATAACAAATACCAATGTTCTCTGGAAGAAAAGGGAGGATCAGAATCATACACAAATGCTTACACCAGTTATCAGGGATGGATTAATTTATACCATCAATACCAAAAACATCATGATGTGCATCGACGCAAAAACCGGCAAGGATGTATGGACGGCTCAGCAGAGTTCTGAGTTTAACTCATCGCCTGTGTATGCTGATGGTAACGTTTGGTTCTTCTCAGTAAAAGGAGATGTGATTGCAGTAAATGCAGGAAGAGAATACAAGGTTGTGGCCACAAATAAGATGGAATCAGGAATATGGGCTACACCTGCATTTGTAAGTAATTCGGTAATACTGCGGACTGAAAAATATCTCTACAGGTTAGCCATGTAATAATTTCGTATAAGGTGAAATCATTATTTTCTCTCAGACTCTTTTGGCTGGGATATAGTTGCTGACTTTAGTGCCTTAGAATGCTTTCCACTATTCTAAACAGAAAAGTTTTGCTGCAGACTCGGATGGAGCAAGGCAATCCAAGAATCAATTAGTCCTTTAAATTTACCTTATTGCTGGATTTTCAGATTTCATTCAAGAGTATCAATTTTGCCTAGTTGCAATTTAATTTAGATGTTAGCAGCTTGATTGGTTTTCAAATTTCAAGAAATATTATCGCAATAGGAATCTTCAGTTTAGTATGAAATGATATCCAAAAGAGAATGTCAGAGGAATCAGATTATTTGAAAAATCTACATTGTGATTGGTCTTAAGATCATCAATATAGGAAGAAACCTCCGAAGACCTGATTGGAATATATAGACCCATTGACCAATAAGATTTTTTATCGGGCATTTTTTTACTTCTGATATCGAAACCTCCTCCGATGGTAGGACCGTAAAAGATTTTGTTCAATTCCGTCATGTTGCTAACCATTATTGCAGCATTGTAGCCATACATTCCCATCAAATACGGAACGACACTCCGGAAAGTCTTATCGGAGCCCAGCCTGATCTTTACCCCAAGGTTGTAACCCATTCCCGCGAGAGCATAACCTGCGCCTCCGAACAAACCGAAATTCTTCTGTGGATATACTACAACATTAGCACCGATTCCGCCAAAAATCTGCCCGATCCCAAAACCCACCGCTGCCTTGTCAAATGGGGGCGCCGGCTGCTGACTTACCTGCTGCCCAAGCTGCTGGCCGGAGTTTATGTTGTTGAAAAGCTGATCCTTATTGGCCGTCTCCTGGCCATATATTGTATTTGTAAACAGTAAAAGGAATGCAGCAGCTAAAACTTTGGTTCTCATGGTTTAAAGGTATTGGATATGAGTATTATAGATTTCTAAAATCTCAGGTCCTGATAATTGGTCTCTTCCAATTCAAAAGTAGTGAATGATTGGATTATTTCAAATTTCGCCGGATTGTTTCCATAAAAGATAAATACTTTTAGAGATATTTTAATTTTTATCTGCATAATCTGTCCTGTTTGACCTTAAAAACAGACTACATCTTTATCTTTGTTAGAAATAAACCTACTGACAATTACAAAAAAAGCACAATTATGAAAAAGACAGGTGTATCTCTGGCATTCTCCCTTATTCTGATTTTTGCATCAATTGGGGCGACCAGGGCTAATGTTTCAGTACCCGCAATATTTTCCGACAATATGGTTCTTCAACGCCAATCCGATATTACATTCTGGGGATGGGCGAAGACAGGCGAAACTGTAACTATCAAAGCAGACTGGCTTACAGATGTTGTTAAAGTTACAGCTGGTAGTCAGGGTACATGGAAATTAATTGTCAAAACACCCCAGGCAGGAGGGCCATTTACAGTTACGATAAAGGGCTTCAACGAGCTTGTTTTTAAAAATGTTCTGATAGGTGAGGTATGGCTCTGCTCAGGACAGTCAAATATGGAGTGGTCGGCTAACAGCGGGATAATAAATAAGGATGAGGAGATAAATAATGCGAGCAACTCTCAGGTAAGACTTTTCACTGTTTACCAGGGCACCTCTCTATATCCGCAGGAACGGCTTACAGGCCAATGGTCTGAAAGTACTCCTGAAACCATGCGCAGCTTCAGTGCCATCGCTTATTTCTTTGCAAAGAAACTGAACCAGGAACTTGGAATACCAATAGGTGTTATCAATTCCAGCTGGGGTGGAACGCCCGCTGAGTCATGGATGCCTGAAGAGGTAATTCAGAATGACGATTTCCTGCGCGAGGCAGCTGCGAAACAGAAGCCTGTCCCCTGGGGCCCTGTAGAGCCGGGAAGGATATATAATTCAATGATAAATCCCTTGATTCCGTACAGGATAGCAGGTGTGCTGTGGTACCAGGGAGAAGCCAACACCATAAATGCATACGCCTATGAGGCGTTGCTTTCGTCACTAATCGATAGCTGGCGGACAAATTGGGACTATGAATTTCCCTTCTACTTTGCCCAGATTGCCCCTTACAGGTACGGAAGGCCATTTGAGGGAGTGGAAGTCCGCGATGCCCAGCGAAAGGTTCTTGAAATGCCCAATACCGGAATGGTAATATTGAGCGATATAGGGGATACAACAAATATACATCCCCAAAGGAAGCAGGAGGCTGCATTGCGGTTTGCCGCTATCGCGCTTAACAGGTATTACGGGAAGGTAAAGCAGGAAGATTCAGGTCCCCTTTATAAAGATATAGCAATTGAAAAGGACAAGGCAATCATTTCATTTGACCATGCTGACGGACTTCATTCAACTGGCAAGGAACTGACATGCTTTGAAATTGCAGGAACAGATTTTGTTTTTTATCCCGCCACAGCAGTTGTGAAGAATGATAAAGTAATAGTCAGGTCAGATAAAGTCAGGGTTCCGTCAGCTGTAAGGTTTGCCTGGAGCAATACGGCTACTCCGAATCTCTTTAACGGGGCAGGTTTGCCGGCTTCGTGCTTTATAACCAGATAATACACATTAAATATTTGTACTTCCCATAAAGGTTAGTTTCCGGAATCCCCGGGTTGATCTTAATATTTGGCACATATGTCAAATTTTATTGATATTCTCATAGTTGTTCATTATCTTGTTAGGAGATATATGATCGGTATTTTTTGATTTTTATCACAGCATTATTCTTACAATACTCAAAAGTGGTCGCTGATCAAGTCTGATTAGTTAATTCTCTCTTTCCGATATAAGAGTTTTAACCTTAAAGAGGTAAAGTGATGAAAAAAGGCATCTTGTCATTTTTTTTATTTGCTTCAGTCAGTGTTTCAATCCTGCGATCACAATCAGCAGTTCCGGCAACGGGAACCACTCTCTCAGGAAGCGGTGGTTCTGTCAGCTATTCAGTAGGACAGACTAATTATACCACTATTTCGGGCATTAACGGAACGGTAGCCCAGGGGGTGCAGCAAGCCTTCGAAATTTCAGTTGTAACTTCTGTCAGGGGCAGCGATGGGATAAATCTGGAAATGGTAGTATTTCCTAATCCGACCAAAGGAAAAATTAAGCTGCTTATGGGGGAGATGACAAGAGGTGACCTGAGGATTCAGGTATTCGACATAAATGGCCTTAAGCTGATAGATCGAAAGATTGAAGAAAAGGAATCTGAGATTGAAATAGATACTTTCAGTGCTTCTACCTATATTTTGAAGGTCATTAGGGGGAATGGGGAGATAAAGACATTTAAAATAATTAAATTCTGAATACCATGAAGAAGATCATAATAATGATGGCTGCGATTCTGTCGCTGACGGAAATCTTTGCTCAGGTGCCTCAAAAGATGAGTTACCAGGCTGTGATCCGCGATGCAGGCAATGCCCTTGTTGGCAACAGGCCTGTTGGTATGAGGATTACTATTTTGAAAGGATCGGCAGAGGGATCTGTTGTATATTCTGAAACACAAGTTCCGATATCGAATGCTAACGGACTGGTGAGTATAGAGATAGGAGGAGGGGCCGGCTTTGATCTGATCGACTGGTCGGCTGATTCATATTTCATTATGACGGAAAGCGATCCTTCGGGAGGGACAAATTATACAATCAAAGGGACCAGTCAGTTGCTAAGCGTACCCTATGCCCTGCATGCAAAAACCGCGGAAAACAGCTTTGGAGGAAATTATAATGATCTGACCAATAAGCCTCTTTTTTCGCTTGTAGCTTCCAGTGGAAGTTACAATGACCTGATAAACAGGCCTGTTTTATCAACCGTAGCTGTTAGCGGAATCTACGACGACCTCTCAAACAGGCCTGTTCTTTCCACAATAGCTCTTAGCGGAAATTACACTGACCTTTTAAATAAGCCGGTTTTCTCAGCTGTGGCATTAAGCGGGAGCTACACTGACCTTTCAAATAAGCCTGTTCTTTCAGCAATAGCATTAAGCGGAAGCTACGATGACCTTTCAAACAAACCTGTACTTTCAGCAATAGCATTAAGCGGAAGCTACGATGACCTTTCAAACAAACCTGTTCTTTCAGCAATAGCATTAAGCGGAAGCTACACTGACCTATTAAACAAGCCTCTTCTTTCTGCAATAGCCCTAAGCGGAAGCTACACTGACCTTTCAAACAAACCTGTTCTATCGGCAATAGCCCTGAGCGGAAGCTATACTGACCTTTCAAATAAACCTGTTTTTTCGACTGTGGCTTTAAGCGGAAGTTATAATGATCTGCTTAATAAACCGGTTCTCTTTAATGGCTCATGGACCTCTCTGACTGACAAACCCACAACCATTGCAGGTTTCGGAATAACTGATGCTATGACAACATCGCATGTTGCAAATTCAATAACAGCAACCGACATATCTCATTGGGCTACTGCCTATAGCTGGGGTGATCACAGCACAGCAGGTTATCTGAAAAGCTTTACCGAGACAGATCCTAAAATCGGTCCCATGCTAAACGGCTATTCACCCAAATGGAACGGATCCTCACTGGTTCCGGGTGCAGTTTACCAGGATGCTCAGGGAAATGTTGGAATTGGTACCCCGACACCCGCTGCTGCAATGGAGATCAGCTCAAC
>CAIPJU010000246.1 GCA_903865465.1 uncultured Bacteroidota bacterium | reverse complement strand
TGGCTTTGTCCCTTCTCCTGAAGGCTTCATTAAGTTGTTCCGGTAATGAACCCGGATTATCAGATTTCTCAGTAACAGGCTTAAACCTGTTGTCATACCAATATTGGTTAATCCCTGCATGTGTCCATAAATAATTTGCAATTCCGAAGGAAAACTGGAACAGATCCTCGTTAGAGCTAAACAAGCCATGCAGTGCTTCCCACATTTCAGGCCGGTAGCCGCTACACCCAAAATTCTTAGCACCAAGCAGGTATTGAATATCATGATTACCCCACAGGAGTACCATCCTTGATGGATAGCGTTTTTTCAAATCAATAATATCCAACAGGTTCTGGCTTACCTCTGAATTGCTGACAAAATAAGAATCGACATAATCGCCCATGAAAATTATCTTATCATATTCCCCGGCGATTTGCGATACCAGTTCTGCAACAGCCAGACCATGAGTATCCCCAATACTAACAGTCCTCATAATCCTGCAAATTAGGATTCTTAACAATAATACGAAGTAGCCAGCGTTTTTTCAGGTTAAGCTGCCAATTCATTTCTAAGTAAATATACAGAATTTATAATCAAGACCACATTCCGCCAATCATTAACTTCATTGCAACATATCATGCAATACAATACTGAAAATTTCACGGATTGAAAAATATTGGCTGCCAGATTTTTCCGACAGTGAGCCCCGGATTTGATTTTTTGGTTGACAGAACAGGCAATTCTGCTTATCTTTTCCACTCATTGGTCGATTTTATTTGATTTTACCCATGGCAATTTTATTTTTATCATTTTTTTCGAGGTCATGATGACCACTTGACAAAAGGAGAAAGGCAAGAGCAAAGACAAAAGATAAAAGTCCAAAGTCAAAAGGTTAAATACATATTGAGAAAAGGCTTAATAATGAACTTTATAAAATAAATACTTAAAATAATACTCAAATGCCTTACTTTTATCTTTTTACTTTAGTCTTTTATCTTCTATATAACATATGAATGTTAAGGCATTATAAGAAACTTCAACAAAATATCCTGAAGCAAAACTATATTTGTAAATGAAAAAAATTCTGCTCCTGCTGATAATCGTACTGGCTGCCTTTCCTGCAATTTCCCAAAAAGTGACTATTGGAGTTAGCAGGAGCAATGAGTCCACCCTCTCCTTCTGGCAAATCACAGATATTAATTCGCAGACTATATTTTCTGCGAACGGCCACCTGAATGAAGACACCGTGAGATTCACTCTTGATGCATTTCAGCTCTATTCCTTGCAGATAACTGTACCCGAAACAAATATTCCTTTCCGGCTTAATTATACTCTTGAAATTAACGGCGAGGCTGTTCTGCATATAAATGAACAATCGGTGGCAGGGGAACACTCCTTCCAATTCTTCACCGGAATGAAGAAGGCTCCTGCAAAGATTACAGGAGGAACAACAGCTTCCATAGCTGACTTTCCGTGGCAGGTATATTTTATTTCTGGTAACTACAGGTGCGGCGGTTCAATAATTTCTCCCGACTGGGTTATAACAGCAGCCCATTGCACTGAAACTGACGCCGGTGCACCAATTCCCTTTAACCAGATGTTTGTTGTCGTTGGCGCCGATAATCCTTCAACCTCAGGAGCAACTTATAAGGTCAGCGAGGCAATAGCCCATGAAAGTTACAACAGTACTACTCTCGAGAATGATATAGCTGTTCTTCATTTGCAGACACCCATAAGTTATGCCAATGCCACACCTATAAAGCTTATAAATTCCATAGATGTCATAAATGGGGCCACACTGCCCGGGGTAATGGCATGGGTAACAGGCTGGGGACTAACACATGTCTCTCCCGATGCCCTCCCGACCAAATTACAGAAGTTACAACTTCCTATAGTCTCAAATGCTCAGGCTTCAACCGTTTGGAGTTCAATACCCTCAACCGATATTATGGCTGGCTATCTGAATGGCAATAAAGATGCCTGCAATGGCGACAGCGGTGGCCCGCTGGCAGTTCCCCTCTATGGCGAATATAAGCTGGCCGGAATTGTAAGTTGGGGAAGCACCAGCTGCAATACTTACGGCGCTTATACCAAGGTTTCAGCCTTTGAAAGCTGGATAGCTTTAAAAACCGGGATAACCGCCTTCAGTCCCTCATCACCTGCCGGACCATCAACTATTTGTAATGTCACTGATACTTCTTTGTACCTGATAGATCCTTATCCCTTAGCAACAAGCTATGACTGGAAGCTCTATCCTGCCAATGCAGGCACAATCACAGGTAAGGGATTAAACGCTTCTGTAATCTGGAATTCCTCTTTTTCAGGTTCACTTGCTGTTCTTGCCAGAGTTACGGTTAACGGCATTGTATCGGACTGGTCAAAGACCAGCGTGGTGGTGGCTCCTGAAACCAAACTTCTAAGTAAATCAGCCGATACAACACTTTGTGCCCTTCAACCCATCACCCTTCAGGCATCTGCTTCAGGGTACAAACTCTCATACAAATGGTATAAGAACGGTACTCTGTATCAGTCGGGAAGCTCAAATGTCGTTTCTTATTCATTGGCCGACCCATTAAACTCGGGGATCTACAGGTGCGACATAACAAGTGCATGCGGATCACTGACTTCAGGAAATATCAGCATGACAGTATTACCCGTGACCAGGGTGAAATATTTAACACCCGATACCGTAATCTCTTTTGGTTATGATGCCTCACTGAAGGTAAATTCCGAAGGACATAACCTCTCCTATCAATGGCAAAAAGATGGCTCAATTCTGGCAGGCGGCGATGCAGCAAATCTTCCATTACCTGCCGTTAACACCTCCGATATCGGACAGTATCAGGTAATTGTAAATGGCACTTGCGGCACTCTTACCAGCGACAGCGTTTACGTCTATGTAAAAAGAAAAGAGTCTGCCACTGTTCCCGATGTATTTGTGTGGCCAACAATCACTTCACAGAATGTCAGCATAGCTTCGTATAATGACTCGTCATATACAATAAGGCTCTATAACACATCAGGAGTTCTTCTCCGCGAAGTTAAAGATTGCCGGTATCAGACAAACCTTTATCTGGGAACCTTGCCCAGGGATATATACATCCTTCGTATATTCAACAGTGACTTCAATAAGTCATATAAAATCATTAAAAAATAGCTCTTCCTGCTAACTACTAATTCTCAGTCAGGCTTTTTATTTTGTTTATATCCAGGTCAATTGATGGATTGAACTTTTCACTGTTCATATAATTCAGCATCGATATCAGGAGCTGCTTTGATGCAATCCGGTCAGCCGGAATATCTATCAATCCTATACTGCATACCATAAGCTTTCCTCCTCCTGTTTTGGATTCGTAGGCAAATGCAAGTCTCCGGTTCTCAAACCAGGTGTCAATGGGCTGGATTAACGGCTTAAGGCCTGCAGGAAATCCATCGATGATCATTGCCTGTGCATGTGAAACCGGATCCCACCATTGCCAGTTGCTATGAAATTCAGTAGGGAAATCATTGAAAACCGGATGGCTGGGATCGACCAGGATTCCAAGCGTATGAGGAGGCTGATTATTTGTCCAGGCAGTATTCCAGAAGATTGTTGAAAATCCTGTAGCTACCTTTGCCCCTCTCTCCTTCCCTATCTTTCCATAGGTGATGAGAAGGACCTTTCCCCCTTTCCTGAGTATTTCTTCAGCCTTTGAGTCAAGCTTATCCGTAATGGCCACATTTCCTTTTTCTACCTCCTCAGCTGCCGGATATACCCAGAAATTCCAGCTGTTTTTAAATCTGGTTCCTTTTATCGCAACTGACAGTGTCAGCTTTTGCGGGTTTTCAACAGAAGCCAGTGGAAATGAAACAGTTCCTAAAGGCTGACAGTTTCCGATTTCAATTTTCTCTTTACTGAATAACTCTTTGCTAAGTGTGTCGCCTGAATTATTTAAAATTGCGCATAATATCTTCTTTTTTATCAAAGGAAATCTTCCGAAGTGAGCCACTTCAATGTCAGCTATAAACTTTTCATTATTGCCATATACCAGTTTTTGCATCCTGGCCAGGGGGACAGTCTCATTACAGAACTCACTGAATTCCTGTGAAGTAACATATCCTTTCGATTCGAAGAAGGGATTCAGGATTCCAACCAGGGCACTGCCCTGACCGGGGAAATCATGGAGCTGAAGCAGGTGGAAGCCTGCAAACCCGGGTGTTCTGAGAGCAGCTTCAACATCAGCCTTATAGCATAAAACCTGAAGCTTTCCGGAGGCTGCAAGGAAATCCTTTGCCTGGCTTCCCATATTATGCTCTTCGAGTGTTTCGCGGAAGATTTCAAAATTGGTTGGTTTCAAAACTCCTGTATATTTGGCTATCTCACCAAAATCGGGATACACACACCACTGTCCTATCTCGTGGCCGACCACAGGCACAGTAAATTTGGAGATATAAGTCCTGAAGTCATACATTGTCTGGGGAGGCTGAAAGTTAATAATACTCTTAAGCCCCTCTCCCCAGTGCTGGATCCGCGGTTCTGCAGAAAGGTTGTAATCATTTTCAGGAATGGCCGGCCATCCTGCACCTGAGGTATAAACTCGTCTGTTATCTTTTGCTTTCCAGTATTTTATGAGTTTTCCAAGATATTCATTCTGGTTATTACCTGCGGGTTCGTTACCATAAGCCAGCATGCAAAACGATGGGTGATTTCCATAAGCCTTTGTTATTTTATCACTCTCATCATAAATAAATCTGTCAACAGGCAATCCATCTCCAATGGAAGTTCCAGAGTTGGCCCATGAGGAACATTCTATCTGGAAGTATATTCCGATTTTATCGGCTTCCGTGAAGGCAGCTTCGGGAGGGCACCAGGAATGGAACCTGATGGTATTCAGTCCGTAACTTTTCATGGTACGCAACACTCTTCCCCACGATCCTGTATCGGATGGAGGATAGCCGGTGAGCGGAAAAATGCAACACTCGAGTGTGCCCCGAAGGAAGGTCTGCTGACCATTGACTTCAAATCTGGTGCCGCGGGTTGCAAACTCACGCATGCCAAAATCGGTCGATTCAGCATCAAGCTCTTTTTTGTTCTGATCTTCAAGGATTACCGACATCCTGTACATTGCCGGATTAAACTCATTCCACGGAGTAAAGTTTTTCCCCATCGGATAACTGATAATGAAAGAGGAAGAGTCGGAAGTACACTCTGCAATGAATGTTTTCTGATCGGGCTTCGAACTCTTTAACCTATTGAAGGGAACAGCTTTCAGTTTCAGTTTGCCGTTAAAAGGAATTCCTGTCCTGTTAAATACCGACACTATCACTTTAGCCTTGTTATTATGTATATCAGGATAAACTGATATATTACTGATAAATACTTTAGAAGTAGCCTTAAGGCTGATGTCGCCTGTTATTCCGTTCCAGTTCGACTGTGTGTGGTCGCTTATACTGTGCGAATTAACCCCAATAGGCACTATCATCCTGTTATCCACACGTATAGAAATTTTATTCCGTCCCGTTTTCAGCAAGGTGGTAATATCAAAGATATGTGGAACAGCAAGGCTATTTCCGGTTCCTGCCATTTTCCCGTTCACCCAAACTTTCGTCTCCCAATGAGGCCTTTCGAGGAAAAGGCTTATCTCCTTTCCATTCCAGACTGCCGGCATCTCAAACTCCTTTTGGTACCAGGCCGGACCCTTATAATATTTCACCGGCTTAAGCCAGAAAGGGATCTTAATGTTTCCCGGCTTACGATACTTTTCATATTTTTTATCGGTAAAATAAGATCTGTCAACTATCTCGCCTGTCCATGGTGTTTTGAGGCTAACATCATCACCTTTCCCGTTCTCAGCCATTGATCCGGGAAGTTTAACTGTTTCATTAAAGGTCGTTTCGGACCACCGGGTCTCAATCCCCTTATCGAGTGAATCAATTTTAAATTGCCATTCACCTGAGAGAGAGAGGCTTTCCCTGACGTCGTGATTTTTCGTTGCACATGACGACAAGACCAATAACAGGAATATCAGCTTTTTCATATTTTAGGATTGAAGGGTTTTTTAAATAACCTGTTTTTTAATAAGTTCATGTTCCAGTTCTTCGAGAGTTTTACCCCTGGTCTCGGGTAGTTTTTTGAGAATAAACCAGAAACCAAAGATGCAAATAAGGCCGTAGATCCAGAAAGTACCCGATGCTTTCAGCATTTGATTAAGGAGAGGGAAGGTATAAGTCAGAACAAAACAGGCCGCCCAGAGGGCAAATGTCGCCACTGACATTGCAAGCCCGCGGATACGGTTGGGAAAGATCTCTGAGAGAACGACCCAGGTTACAGGGGCCAGCGTCATTGAATAGCAGGCGATAGCCGTTACAACCAGGATGAGAAGCGGCAATCCCTGGATATGGAAAAAATACATACTTCCGGTAATAGCGAAGATGAGCGCCAGTCCGGCTGAACCAAAAAGCATGAGTCCCTTCCGTCCCAGCTTGTCGACCAGAAACATGCCCACAAAGGTAAATATGAGGTTCACGCTTCCTGTAATAACAATATTAAAGAGGGTATCAGACACACTGTATCCGGCATTGGCAAATATCTCCTGGGCATAGTTGAAAATGACATTTATGCCACACCACTGCTGAAAAACTGCTATGACTATCCCGATTACCAGAATCCCGGAAATGCCGGGCTTTAACAACTCTTTGAAATCCTGATTTTTCCCAGATGATTCAAGCGTCTCATTTATTGATGACATCTCAATGTCAGCATAGTCGCTTCCTCCTATTCTTTTAAGTATGGAGTGGGCAATTAGCCTTTTTTTATCATTTTTTGCAAGCCACCTGGGGCTCTCAGGGACAAGCCAGATAAGAATAAAAAACAGAGATGCAGGAACCGCACAGGCATAAAACATATATCTCCATCCCGTCTGACCGTTCCATGAGTTAAGAATGTCAGAAAGTGTTGAGCTTACTGGAACAGGTTTTGCTATCCTCCAGTTGATAAGCTGGGCTGCAAGGATTCCGATAACTATCGTAAGCTGATTAAGAGATACAAACCTTCCTCTCACCTTTGCCGGAGTGACTTCGGCGATATACATAGGAGAGAGGTTTGAGGCAAGTCCTATGGCTGCACCTCCAAACATCCTGAACCAGATAAAGGCTGTCAGTGAACCGGCAGAACCAGTTCCCAGTGAAGCCACAATAAACATCGCAGCTGAAAGTATCAAAAGCCTCTTTCTGCCGAATTTGTCGCTGAGCCATCCCGACAGGACAGCTCCTCCAAGGCAACCAACCAGGGCGCAGCTCATTGTCCAGCCCTGCCAGAAAGCACTTCCGCTGATTCCAAAATATGGCTCATAGAATGGTTTTGCCCCGCCGATAACAACATAGTCATACCCAAACAGAAGACCGCCTAAAGCCGATACCAGTGAGATAGCAGCCAGGTAATTCCAGTTATAATTATGTTCTTTCATAATTCCCTGAGGGCCTCGAGCATTGCAACAACGTTACCGAAAGGAACATTGGCCTGGATATTATGGACAGTATTGAAAACAAAGCCCCCGTTTTTGTTTAGGATCTCACATTGCCGTTTTACCTGCTCCCTCACCTCTGCAGCGGTACCAAAAGCGAAGGCACCCTGAGTATCGACACCCCCTCCCCAGAAAACAAGATTGTTACCATATTTCTTTTTAAGGGTCACCGGATCCATACCGGCTGCATTAATCTGTACAGGGTTAATAATATCAAACCCTGCCTCGATGAAATGTGACATCAGAGGTTCTACTGCCCCACAACAATGTTTGAAAGTCTTCCAGTTAGTATT
Organism: uncultured Bacteroidota bacterium; assembly: GCA_903865465.1. Taxonomy (GTDB): domain Bacteria; phylum Bacteroidota; class Bacteroidia; order Bacteroidales; family VadinHA17; genus LD21. Next base: position 106 of record CAIPJU010000246.1, on the reverse strand, counting down.
GGAATGAATCCAGTCATTTACCTTCCTGTAATATGGCAGCCACAAAGAGTCGAAGGTCTCAGGAGAACAGAATGTGGAATTCTGGGTTCCGAAGTCGGTTCCGCAG
>CAIPJU010000245.1 GCA_903865465.1 uncultured Bacteroidota bacterium | reverse complement strand
TCTCCACGATCCAAAACATACACTCCATTCCACTCTTGTTTTACCGTAGCCGACACAACTTTCGGATTGAATTGTTGTTTTGCTTTGCCAAGTAACTCACCAACAAGCCCCCTATATGCGGACATAAACATAGGCTGGAGCTTTTCGCTACTGAGTGAGCTACCCGTGCCAGCTACCGTTGTTTGATAATAAAAAGTAGCAGATGCGGTATAAAGAACTTCACCAGTTACAACATTTGAAAAATACAAACTCCCTGACACAGGAATATAAATATCACTCGTCCCATCAACCTTATCTATACTGTAATTTGACGCACGTGATATTTGCAATGATGTAACTAGCGTATTACGTCGATCCTTTTCTGCCAGTGAATTAACAGCTTCAGGAAAAACTTTTCTGAATTCAGTATCAAAATACGCACCTGCAATTGAAGAGCTTACACCCTTAGAAAAATCGTCATTAATCAGCGAGCCACCCTTACTTGGCTTAGAGGCAAAGACTCCTTTGATAGGATATAGTTTCAGGCCAACGCTATCATCTGAAGCCGAAGATGAGTGAGCAAATACTGAAAGCAAAGCGACTAAAATAAATTTGGCTCGAAACGAACTCATTTTTTCTTACCTTTTACTGGTGCAGCCTCAACAACAGGTTTTGCACAAGGGCCCATGCAAAGAAAAATTTGATCACCCTCGGTGCGCGAGTCTAGTGTTGAAAATCCTGGATTTGCAGCCAAATTCATTGCAACAGATTGGTCAAGTGGATCCGAGCCTTTGTACACAACTACCAACTGATACTCTTTATCACCAGAAGTGCGTTGGGTTACGCCATCCACACCAGGTACACCTTTAACGGCTTTTGAAAAAGCCATTCTCGACATTAGTGTCAAATTTTGCCCAGTCAGCGTAACAACATATTCACGTCCTGATGCATTTCGGCGCTTCCAATACTCCTGAATACGTGAACTAATAATAGGACCGCCTACTTCAGCCAGTTTCATGGCCGCTTTACCTGCGCAATCATTTGCATTCGTGCCTGAAGCTCTTTCTGAAACTGTTGCTGATGCAATATCTTCGCTACTTACCGTGGAGTATGTTTTTACTGTCATTACACCCGTACATGTATTCTCACCTGTCGCAGCATTTATTCCCGAATCAATAATGATTGATGATCCGACCATAAAGAAATCTGCTTTAGCATCTGTTTTTGCAAATGCAACATATTTGCTTAACTCGACACTATTTTCCATTTGCTCAATGGTAATTGGTTTGTTCTTAAAATATTTACTACGAAACATATCGTTATCTAATACCTTAAGATCATAATCTTGAAACTGTCCCTTAAGTGCGTTGTAAGTAAGACTTGTCTTTTCAGGGCCACGATTTTGTGGCTGATACTTAATTAATTTTTTGTAATGAACATTATCATGTTCTTCAGAAGCAATATTTTTAGCAGATATTGCTGAATCGCTCTTGGCACTAGCAGCAGACTGACTGTTGGCATTTGCTTCTTTGTAACTGGCAGTATTTTTTTGTTCCGCTGAATACTCGCCTTTATCAC
>CAIPJU010000244.1 GCA_903865465.1 uncultured Bacteroidota bacterium | reverse complement strand
GTTATCAGGAAAGAATTCCCCTTTTAACAGTTCTATTTTTAAGGTTCTTATGAAATCCTGATCAACAGATATCCAGTCCATATAATTCGATTGATCACCTTCTGCAAGTCCCTCCCACCATGCATTCTGATAAAAACCCTGGGCACCAGGGTAATAAGCAACCGCTGAAGCATTTAAGACAGACGGATTTTTGATTATCTCACTCTTAAAAAGTTCATACTTTGGTTTAACCTGTGCCTGATATATTGGGACGACAACAACCTGATCGGAAGTTAACCCTAGATTTTTATTTTTTATCAGAGTCAATTGAGCCTTTATCACAAGAGCGCTTGCAATCAAAGCTATTGAAATGAAAAACTGAAAAATGATCAGCCCCTTCCTCAGACCCTTAACTGAAATAATTCCGGCTAGCTTCAAGTCATCGTGCAGCGCTGAAACAGGATTTACTGATGAAAGCATAAATGCAGGATAACTTCCTGCAATAAGAGCAATTAGTATTACAATAAGAATGAATTTCAAAGCTGAGCCAAGGGAGAGCAGTGATTCAAGATCCAGCGGAATACCGATGATGGTAGTAAAAGCTGGTATCAATAAATAAAAAAGAAAAAGAGCAATTATGAATGCACTGAATGTTATGGCAAATGATTCGCAGAGAAACTGTTCAATAAGATCTGAATTTGTGGCGCCTGCTACCTTCCTCAAACCTGCTTCTTTCCCTCTTTTGGTATACCGGGCGGTCGACAAGTTCATATAATTGATGCAGGCTACCAGAAGAACCAGAATTAGAATTGAACTAATAATATAAACACTTTTGATGTTCGTGTTTGTAGTTAAATCTTCACGAAGCCTGGAATGTAAATGAATCCTGAGCAGGGGCTGAAGATAAAGTTTAAATTTGTCTGTTCCCGGGATCTTTTTAACAACTCCGGGAAGTTTTTCCATAATGGCTCTGAAGGATCCTTCTTTCTGTGCCAGTATATAAGTCGAATAATTCCACATACCCCAGGCTTTATTATTTTTATCTTCCTGGAATGAGCTCAAAAAATCAAATTGAAGCTGCGAATTAGCCGGCACATCCTGCATTACACCTGTAACGGTAAAGGGAGTCTTGTTTTCACCTATAAGTAAAGTCAGACCTAATGGATTTCTGCTTCCAAAATACCTTTTGGCTTTGGTTTCACTTAAAATAACAGATCCGGGATTGTTAAGAGCTGTTTCAGGATTACCTTTTAAGAGCTTAAATGAGAAGATTTTAAATAGTGAAGGATCAGCTAACTCAATCTCTTCCCAGAATTGTTCATTTTCATAGTTGACAAGCACCCTGCCCAGATAGCCGAATCTGACATAATCAATCACTTCCGGAATATCCCTTTTTAATGCCTCACTAAGCGGAGCAGGAGTATGTGCAAAATTGTCAGGGGATTTATCTCCTTTAAATTCTACTACTACTCTGAATATTCTGTTTGCCTTTTCTTGAAACTTATCGAAACTGAATTCAAATTGTAACCATACAAATAAGATAATGACCAGAGTCAGTCCAATTGATAAGCCTGAAATATTAATTAATGAAAAGCTCAGGTTCCGTTTAATACTCCGGAAGGCAGTCACCAGGTTATATTTCAACATAATTAATCAGGTTGAAGAGAAATCAGTTAAGATAGTGCTAAGAGTTCCAAATAATATGCCAGCACTGCAGATACCAGTATATTAAGCGTTTAGAATACGTGAGGCTTACTTTTCGTAAAGATATTTTACCAGCGATGTAAAACAATTTTACATTATTACAAAATAAAAGTTATGAAAAATTGTTGATGAAAAAGGAGCTGCCGGTACTCGTTGTCAGGCTTTCTCTTTAGTACTTTCACGACTCAAAAATAGGATATATCGATAATCTCAAAAACAATATCTTTCCCGGCCTGGGTTAGTTTAACCTTATCTCCAATCTTTTTATTTATTAATACTTTGGCCAAAGGAGCAATGAAGGAGACTTTCCCTTCTGAAATATTCGCTTCGTCAACACCTACAATTTGAAAAGTCTGGTTTTTATCACCTCCTTCAGTTTTGAGAGTTATCAACGCACCGAATCTTATTTCGTTTTGAGGCTGCTCTTTCAGATTAATTACTTTGGCTTCAGCAATTCTGTTATTCAATAGTTGCAATTTAGCATTAATATAGTTAAGTGTGATTCGTTTTTCATCATCGCTGGTATTTTTCAGATCGTTTTTTTCATCAATAAGCATCTGTTGTTCAGCCAATAGCTGATTCATACCTGATGGGGTAACAAAGTTTGTCGCTCCTGCTGGTAAATATGCCCTCTGTGGTACGATCGGAACCTCTTCCTGGTCGTCTTCTTTAACAAATCCTCTGCTCATATCACAATTATTTATATCATTCTATTTTTGAAGGCAATGACCAAAAAAGTTCACGAGAATGTCAAAGATTCTGCTCCCCCGACTGTCCGAGCACTTTTAATCCGAAAGCCGCTGACCAAACCGGTAATTCATCAAATCCTTCATCGAATTTAGCAAAATCGAAGTCGCTTTTTTAAATAATTTTTCATAGCAGGAATATCGTTTAATTATGTCCTCCAATTTTCTCAAATGCTAATTTTCTTCAAAGTACTGTCCATTAAATTGATAAGAAGTAAAATTATTGGTAATCCTTCCATCTTCCAGAATAATGGGGACATATAATATTCTCTTGTCTTTATCATATTTGATTAAATGATTTGCTTCTTCATCTCCATTCATTACACTTGACACATCATATTCACAGGTGAGAGAATTTTTTAATCCGTTTGAAGTTTTGAATAATGGAACCTTATCATTGAGTGTACTGTCCGAAATACAATAAACTGTTATGAGTTCATATTCAAATCGTGATGATTCAGTGCCACTCGCCAAGGCCAGAATATATTTTTTATTGTTCGATACCAGTGAATAAACATTTGTAAAATAAGTGCCCATATCACCTTCCCCGTAATCAATATCCATTGCATAAACCTTGTCACCTGATTTGAATTGAAAAATGTTTTTGTAATTATTCATTGTGCCTCCTGTCCATGTGT
>CAIPJU010000243.1 GCA_903865465.1 uncultured Bacteroidota bacterium | reverse complement strand
CCAGAGCATATTTATAGCCTCCATTGCCGTCAGGAATCCTGCTGATTCCAAGTTGCCTGAGGTTTCGCGATAGAGTTGCCTGCGTGCATGAAATTCCCAATCCCATGAGTTTTTTCAGCAGCTCCTCCTGTGTCGTTATGTCAGCTTCCGATATAAGATCTTCAATTGCAAGAAGCCGGTTTGTTTTTTGCATATTTATGCATTTTTTCTGCAAATATATTCATTTTTTAATAAACTCAAATTCTAATCAAAAAAATTGTGCTATTTTTGGACTTCAAACAGGAACGATGAAAGACGTAATAAATAAGGTTGTCATACTGGGTTCAGGAGCCTTGAAAATAGGCGAGGCAGGAGAATTTGACTATTCAGGTTCGCAGGCACTTAAGGCACTCAAGGAGGAAGGTGTAAAGACAGTATTAATAAATCCCAATATTGCTACGGTTCAGACCTCGGAAGGCCTTGCCGACAAAATCTATTTTCTTCCTGTTACACCCTATTTTGTTGAAAAAGTCATTCAGATTGAAAAACCTGACAGCATTCTTCTCTCCTTCGGCGGCCAGACGGCGCTGAACTGTGGCACCGAGCTCTTCCGGACCGGGGTTTTTGAAAAATATAATGTCAGGGTACTTGGAACACCAGTCAGGGCTATCATGGACACTGAGGACAGGGAACTGTTTGTGAAAAGGCTCGATGAGATAAGTGTAAGAACACCCAGCAGCATTGCGGTAAAGGATGTCGATTCAGCTCTCGATGCAGCAGGCAAACTTGGTTTCCCGGTTATCATAAGGGCAGCCTATACTCTTGGAGGACAAGGAAGTGGTTTCGCATCAAATATCGAAGAGTTGAGGGTTCTTGCTTTCAAAGCTTTTTCCTATTCTCCGCAAATTCTTGTGGAGGAATCTCTGAAAGGTTGGAAAGAAGTTGAATATGAGGTCGTAAGGGACAAATACGACAATTGCATCACTGTTTGTAACATGGAGAATTTCGATCCTCTTGGCATACATACAGGTGAAAGCATAGTAGTGGCCCCGTCCCAGACACTTACAAACAGTGAGTATCATAAACTCCGTGAACTTTCAATAAAGATAATCAGACATATAGGCATAGTAGGCGAGTGCAACGTTCAGTATGCACTTGCTCCCGATTCGGAAGATTACAGGGTAATTGAGGTCAATGCCCGACTTTCACGATCGAGCGCACTGGCTTCGAAGGCAACAGGCTACCCTCTGGCATTTATAGCTGCAAAGCTTGGTATGGGATATGGTCTTCACGAACTTAAAAACTCTGTCACCAAAAATACCACCGCCTGCTTTGAACCTGCACTCGATTACATAGTCTGCAAGATCCCGCGATGGGACCTCAATAAATTCGAAGGTGTATCGCATCTTATCGGAAGCAGCATGAAAAGCGTCGGGGAAGTAATGTCAATAGGCCGGACGTTTGAAGAGGCAATTCAAAAGGGTCTGAGAATGATCGGTCAGGGAATGCATGGTTTTACAGGAAACCGTAATCTCAGTTTCGAAGACATCGAAAGAGAGCTGTCAGAACCTACTGACATGAGAATATTTTCGATAGCCGAGGCTCTTGAATCGGGAATGTCGGTGGAAAGAATCTATGAACTGACAAAAATTGACAAGTGGTTCCTCTTCAAGCTTAATAACATAATTAATATAAAGGATGAGCTGTGCAGGTACAGGTCGCTCGAATCAATTCCATTTGATCTTCTCGCACATTCAAAACTGAATGGCTTCAGTGACTTTCAGATTGCACGGCATGTTCTTGGCTCAGGTCCTGCCGATATCAATAACGATCTCATGAAGGTGAGAAGTTACAGAAAATCCCTTGGGATAGTACCTTACATAAAACAGATTGATACTCTCGCAGCCGAATACCCTGCAGTAACAAATTACCTCTATCTTACATACAGTGGCACGGAACATGACATAATTCCTGAAAACGACAAGAGGTCGGTAATTGTCCTTGGCTCAGGTGCATACCGTATTGGATCGAGCGTTGAGTTTGACTGGTGCTCGGTAAACGCTATCGAGACAATTAAAAAAGAGGGTTTCAGATCGGTGATGATCAACTACAACCCTGAAACAGTAAGTACTGATTATGATATCTGCGACAGGCTTTACTTTGATGAACTGACTTTTGAACGAGTTCTCGACATAATCGATCTGGAACAACCCGGAGGAGTTATTGTTTCGGTTGGAGGTCAGATACCCAATAATCTTGCCATGAGGCTTTTCAATGAAAATATTCCTGTTCTCGGAACTTCACCTGTGTCGATCGACAGAGCGGAGAACAGGCATAAATTTTCGGAAATGTGCGATATTCTGGGAATTGACCAGCCCAGATGGAAGGAGTTGTCGTCGATCAACGACATCATTGAGTTTACCGAAAGGATCGGATTCCCAGTTCTTATTCGTCCCTCCTATGTATTATCGGGTGCTGCGATGAATGTTGTTTCGAATGCAAGTGAACTTTCGCACTACCTCAATCTCGCTGCTCAGGTGTCGAAGCAATACCCTGTAGTTGTATCTGAATTTATCGAGAATGCTAAGGAGATAGAGATTGACGCTGTGGCCGATAAAGGCGATATGATTGCCTATGCAATCAGCGAGCATGTTGAATTTGCCGGAGTCCATTCGGGCGATGCGACGATGGTCTTCCCTGCTCAGAAAATTTATTTTGAAACTTCAAAGCGTATTAAGCGTATATCGCGCCATATAGCCAAAGAACTGAATATTTCAGGTCCCTTCAATATACAATTCCTCGCCAAGGATAATGATATAAAGGTAATTGAATGCAATCTGCGTGCCAGCCGAAGCATGCCATTTGTCTCTAAAGTACTGAAGATTAACCTCATCGAACTGGCAACAAAGGTGATGCTCAGCATTCCTGTTGAGAAACCCCGGAAAACAGTTTTTGAAATAGATTACGTTGGAGTAAAAGCTCCGCAATTCAGTTTTTCACGACTTGCAAAAGCCGACCCTGTACTGGGAGTCGACATGTCTTCGACCGGAGAAGTCGGGTGCATTGGCGAAGGTTTTTACGAAGCCATCCTGAAAGCCATGTTCTCTGTAGGTTACAGGGTGCCAAAGAAAAGTATTCTTCTTTCAACCGGTCCGGCCCGATCGAAGGTTGAACTCATTAACAGCGCCCGTGCACTCCGCGAAAAGGGACACAAGCTTTATGCAACCAGGGGCACTCAGCAATTTCTCGAGAATGCAGGTATTGAGTCTCATGTGGCCTATTGGCCTGATGAAGATAAATCACCAAACACTATCGATCTGATAAGGTCACGTGAGGTCGATCTGGTCATCAACATCCCGAAGGACCTCAGCGACAAAGAGCTGAACAACGATTATACTATCAGGAGAAGTGCCGTTGACTTTAATGTTCCGCTTATTACCAATGCCCGTCTTGCAAGTGCCTTTATCCTCGCATTCTGCAAAATGGGAATAGACGATCTTCAAATTAAAAGCTGGGAAGAGTATAAATGAGGCATAAAGTTTTTATCCTAAGGTTAATAGTTATTAAACTCTGAAATTCAAAGATGATACTGATCCGACGGGCAACAAGCAAAGATATTACTGAAATTATTGAATTCCAGGTCAAAATGGCATGGGAGACTGAAAATCTACACCTACCGACAGAAACTGTTACAAGAGGAGTGGAAGCCGTATTCGAAGATGGCTCAAAAGGTGAATACTGGGTTGCAGAATCAGAAGGCAAAGTTGCCGCTTCGCTTCTTATCACTTTTGAATGGAGCGATTGGAGAAATACAAAGGTCTGGTGGATACAATCGGTTTATGTTCTTCCTGAACATCGGCGAAGTGGTATTTTTCGTTCCATGTATGAGTATATCAGGAATGAATCGGAAAAATGTAAGGCTGCAGGCCTGCGCCTCTATGTTGAAACAAGCAATAGAATTGCACAAAGTACATATGAATCGCTGGGCATGAGCAGCGAACATTATATCATGTACGAATGGCTGAAGTAGTAGTCAATGGCCTGGTTTACAATACTGATATTACCCTATTTAATAATTGTATTTAAGATTTACAGGAAGCTTCTGACGTTAAAGCCATTCACTTTTACAGCCAAACCTGTAACGAAAGTATCTGTTGTAATTGCCTGCAGGAATGAGGAAGAAAATCTCCCTGGAATTCTAAAGACACTCTCTGAACAGGATTATCCTGACTCTCTTCTGGAGATAGTCATAGTAGACGATCATTCCTCTGACAAAACCTTTGAAACTGCATACTCATTTAAAAGCCCTTTCAGGAAAGTTGTACTGCAAAATGAAGGGATAGGGAAAAAACAGGCACTCAGGGTTGGAATAAATGCATCCTCAGGAACTCTTATAATCACCACCGATGCTGACTGCACAGCCGGTTCGAACTGGATCAGTTCAATTTCAGCCTTTTACCACGTATCGGGAGCAGACATGATAATATGTCCTGTCGCAGCAGCCGTTCAGAAAGGATTTCCGGGCTGGTTCAGGGAACTTGAATTCCTTAGTCTGCAGGGAATTACAGCTGGAACCGCAGCTGCTGACTTACCGGTAATGTGCAATGGAGCCAACCTTGCCTTCACCAGGGAGATCTATCAAAAACATTCCGGCAATCTGCATGATGAGATATCTTCGGGCGATGATATATTCCTGTTGCAGAGCATTAAAAAAGAACCTGCTGCAAAAGTTGAGTGGCTCGAATCAACCGATGCACTGATAACTGCCTCTTCACCGCCTTCAATAGGATCGTTCCTGAATCAGAGAAGAAGATGGTTTTCAAAATGGACGGCTTATGATGACCCATTTACCCTTTTTCTCGGGATTGCAACATTTGCAGCAATCCTGATACAGATCTTTTACACCGCCTTAACTTTTTACGATATCAAATTTGGGATCGAATTAGTAATTGTGTGCCTGTCCAAATGGCTGGTTGATTTCCTCATTCTGTACAATACCACAGTTCGTTACAAAAAACGAACATTGATGCGATGGTTCATTCCGTCGCAGATCATCTATCCGTTTTATGTTGCGATTATTGCCCTTTATTCCCTGAAGGGTTACAGCCGAAAATTGAATTAATTACCCATTTCGGAGAGAAACTTCATTCTGATAAGCCTGATCTCTTCCTCTTCAAAATCATTACCAAGCTCCTGGTAGGCTGCTTCAAGAGAGTCTGATTCAGCTTCCTCCCTGAAATAGGAATAGATGTCGTGCTGCCTCTCTTCGTCGATGACCGAGTTAATATAGTAATCGAGATTAATTCTGGTACCCGAATTGACAATGGCTTCTACTTCAGATAACAGTTCACTCTTTTCCAGACCTTTTGCTTCGGCAATATCTTCAAGAGGCCTTTTCTTGTCTATACTCTGGATACTGTAATCCTTCCGACCGGATTTATTGACAACTGATTTTACGACCATATCGAGAGGACGAATTATCTCCTTCTCCTCCACATATTTCTTTATTATATTGACAAATTCGGTTCCATAGCGCTGTGCTTTCCCTGCTCCAACGCCCGAGATATTTTGAAGCTCATCGAGGTTAATCGGGTATTGTATTGCCATATCCTCTAGTGAGGGATCCTGAAAGATCACGAAAGGAGGAACATCTTTTTGTTTTGATATTTTTTTCCTCAGATCCTTCAGGATGCTGAACAGTTCTTCATCGACGGCTGCAGTACGTGCTCCAAAAGCGTTCTCCTCATCTGAAGTATCAGCGTAATCATGATCCTCTGCAAGCATGAAGGAGGTAGGCTTTTCGAGAAACTCCATCCCTTTCTGGGTAAGCTTCAGCAAGCCGTAGTTCTCAATGTCTTTAGCCAGAAGCTTGGCAATCAGGGCCTGCCTGATAACCATATTCCAGAATTTATCGTCCTTTTCTTCTCCTATCCCAAAGTATTCAATCTTATGGTGCCGGTACGATTTGATTGCAGCGGTCATTTTCCCCGACAAAATGTGGGAAATATGATCGGCTTTGAATTTCTCCTTGACGGCAAGCACTGTTTCTAGAACATTAACCACTGCCTCATTACCCTCAAACTGAGCCTTCGGATGAAGGCAATTATCGCAGGCTTCACAGTTTTCCTGGGGATATTCCTCACCGAAATAGTGAAGCAGTAATTTTCTTCTGCAAACTGATGATTCAGCATATGATACAGTCTCAAGCAGAAGCTGTTTTCCGATTTCCTGTTCGGCAATCGGTTTACCCTGCATGAACTTCTCAAGTTTTACAATGTCATTATAACTATAGTAGGCAATACAATTACCTTCACCTCCATCGCGCCCTGCCCGGCCGGTCTCCTGGTAATAACCTTCCAGACTTTTGGGAATATCGTAATGTATCACAAACCGGACATCAGGTTTATCAATGCCCATACCAAAGGCTATTGTGGCAACAATAATATCCACCTCTTCCATCAGGAATTTGTCCTGGTTCATGGTTCTGGTTGCAGAATCCATCCCTGCATGATAAGGAAGGGCTTTCAAGCCGTTTACTTTAAGCAGTTCAGCCATCTCTTCAACCTTCTTCCGGCTCAGACAGTAGATGATACCTGATTTTCCCAGGTTATTCTTTATATATTTAATAATCTCCTTGGCAACGTCCTGTTTGGATTTTACCTCATAATAAAGGTTAGGCCTGTTAAAGGATGATTTATAAACATTTGCATCGAGAATGCCCAGGTTTTTCTGAATATCATGCTGCACCTTAGGAGTTGCCGTAGCAGTAAGGGCAATAATAGGTGACCTCCCAATAGTGTCGATGATAGGACGAATCCGCCGGTATTCAGGTCTGAAATCATGTCCCCATTCCGATATACAATGGGCTTCGTCGATAGCATAAAAAGAAATCTGTATATTTTTCAGAAATTCGATATTCTCCTCTTTGGTAAGCGATTCGGGTGCTACATACAGCAGCTTGGCTTTCCCTGAGAGAACATCTTTTTTAACCCTTGCAATTTCAGATTTTGTGAGAGAGGAGTTAAGGAAATGAGCAACATCATCAGTAGTGCTGAAGTTCCTCATCGCATCAACCTGGTTCTTCATTAATGCTATAAGAGGGGAGATGACGATAGCAGTACCCTCTTTCATCACGGCCGGCAGCTGGTAACACAACGATTTCCCTCCTCCTGTAGGCATAAGAACAAAAGTGTCGGATCCTCCAAGAACATTTTTTATAATTGGTTCCTGATTGCCTTTAAAAGTGTCGAATCCGAAATATCTTTTTAGATAATCTTGTATGGCAGATTCATTTTGCATAATACCCCAGAAATGATAAATATTTTAGTTTGTAAACAATCTCGCTTTTACAGTTTATATAAAGTTAATAAATTTCTGCATCAAACTAATATTTTAAGAAATTATTAACAAAAATGATTTCACTGAATTTTTAACCCTCTCCTGTTGTTTTTCAAAACCAGAAAATATAAGAAATACGCATAATATATAATTAGCAAAGGGAACATTTATAATTTTGTTATTCAATTCATTACAATTTCCTATAATTATACTCGCCCCAATCGCTTTTTATTTTAAGTATCCTTAAGAGAATAATATTGTTTTGCAAGAGAAGATTTATCATCTTTACGGCCGGTTTTTTAACCGGATTATTAAAGTAAACTGATGTCAAAGATTTGGGATAAAGGAAAAAAAGGAGAAAAGGAGATGTCATTTCTCGAGCATCTTGAAGAGCTCAGATGGCATATAATCCGTTCAATACTCGCTATCGTAGTTTTTATGATAGTGGCATTTATATTCAAGGGTTTTATTTTTGATAATGTAATACTTGCACCAAAAAACCCTTCTTTCATTACCAACAGGCTGTTGTGTCAGCTTGGTGATTATCTTCACACAGCGGCTCTATGCATTAACACAAAGCCTCTTAACCTGATTAACATTAAGATGTCGGGGCAGCTTACTACTCATATAACCGTTGCCATGGTTGCAGGACTTATTCTGGCGGTACCTGTAATTTTATGGGAGTTCTGGAAGTTTTTCAGCCCTGCTCTTCATGAAAATGAAGCAAAATATGCAAAGGGAGCTGTAGCTGCTGCTTCATTCCTATTCTTTGTTGGAGTACTTTTCGGTTACTTTATGCTGGCACCCCTTTCAATTCATTTTCTCAGTACTTATGAAATAAGTCCAGATGTTGTCAACCAGATTAATATAAGGTCATATATCGGCACATTAACTTCAATATGTCTGGCCACCGGGCTGGTCTTCGAACTTCCAATTGTTGCATTCTTCCTTACCAAGATTGGCGTTATAACGCCTAAGTTCATGAGAACCTACAGGAAGCATGCCATAGTTCTGATATTCATTGTAGCAGCTATTATAACCCCGCCTGACGTTTTCTCACAGACACTGGTAGCCATACCACTTCTGATTCTTTATGAAGTAAGTATAGTTATATCAGCAGGTGTTATGAAACAAAAGGAGAAAAAAAGAAATGAGCTATTTAATGATGACCCATCGGAAACTGAATCTGCAGCTAAATAGTCCGACCGATGAAATTATACACCGAAAATCTTGTAAAAAAATACCGAAGCAGGACGGTTGTTGACCATGTTTCCATTGAGGTCGAGCAGGGTGAGATTGTTGGCCTGCTCGGACCTAACGGGGCCGGCAAAACGACTTCCTTTTATATGATTGTCGGCTTAATACAACCAAAGGAGGGCAAAATATTTCTCGATG
>CAIPJU010000242.1 GCA_903865465.1 uncultured Bacteroidota bacterium | reverse complement strand
TTGACAATACAACGTCTTCAATTACAAATGTAAATAAGCGCTTCAATCTTTTAGAACAATTTATCAAAAACGAATTATGATACAGAATCTAATTTTGAATAATTTTAAGTGTTTTGATAATCTTGAGTTAGAGTTGAAACCGTTAACCCTGATTACAGGGATCAACGGGATGGGGAAATCAAGTATCATACAGGCATTGTTAATGTTGCGCCAGAGTTATGACACAAAATTTTTGGAAGCACAGGGTAAAGTATTACTTAATGGAGAATTGGTAAAACTTGTCAATGGAAATTCTATACGTTATGCTCTTTCTGACTCTCCTGTTATTACAATTTCATTTGAGTTTGAAAGTGATAATATCTTTATTGCAAACATTGAAGCAGGGTCAAAAGATGAGAACCTAATTTGCAAAATCAACACCTCTGAAGTTTTAAGTTCTATCCCTCTTTTTAATGAAGAATTTATATATTTAGATGCAGAAAGGTTAGGACCAAGATCGGAATATTCAAAAAGTCAATCACATAATCATAAAGGCAGATTAGGTTTGGGTGCTGGAGAACTTACTGCCTCATACTTGTTTAAATGTCTGAGGGACCAAATACCTATTCCAGTCAAAAACTTAAAACATCCCGATGCAGAATCAGATTTAATTTATGAGAATGTTAGTGCGTGGCTTAGTGAAATTACCTTTGAAGGTGCGCAAATTGCAGCCTCTGAAATATCCCCTGATAAACTTGAACTTTCTTATTCATTTAAAAAGGGGAAATTTAAAGGATATGATTTTTCACCCGTAAATGTTGGATTCGGGTTTTCATATGTTCTGCCAATTATACTTGCTGTTCTTTCGGCTAAACCTGGTTCCCTAATACTTATAGAGAACCCTGAAGCACATTTGCATCCAGCAGCTCAATCAAAAATTGGGACACTTCTTGCATTAGCAGCTGATAATGGGATTCAGATAATTATTGAAACACATAGTGACCATTTACTTAATGGAATTAGAGTTCTTGTAAAAGGCGATGAGGTTTTCGGTAAAGTGGAACCAGACAACATTGTCATCTATTACTTCACCTCAGACAATGAAGATGGCATTGAAACAAGATTTTATGAAAAACTAGTTATCTATCCTGATGGAAAAATGGATGATTGGCCGTCAGGATTTTTCGATGAATGGGAAAATAACCTAAGTAAAATAGTTTTGTAATATGTTCTCCTTTCTAAATGATTTATCCATTAACGCTGAAGGTGTTGTAATTTTGGAAAATTTGGGAATAATAAAACAACTATTAGGTGTTAATAGGGAGCTTAAATATTATGAAATAACAAAAATTCGAGTTCCAAAAGATTTCGAAAAGAAGCCTATTGCTGGATCGCGCTCCCTGGTAGACCACTTAAGAGCATCGAAAGGGGATGATAAAATACTTTTACTGGATTTTATAGCCAACCGGTTAGAAAATAGACCTTCTGCGGTTGAAGATATTATTAGAAAAGAGGAGAAAGATAAAGGAATGGAAATTGCAATCGGTAAGAATTATTCTATCCTCCTTTTAGAAGCATATCTTACAAAGTCGCCTTGCTTAAGTTTTACTATACATAAAGATCACTGTGTTGATTTTATTAATTGCGAGTATGTAACTTTAACAAAAGATTTGGGATTGACTTCAAAATCAGTCCGTTTAGAAAACATTTACTCTGATGAGAGTTTTACTATTCATCGAAGTTACCTGTCTGAATTGAAAAAGCGGATAATATTCTCAAAAACAAAATGGATTCCATATGAAAAACCTATTTGGAATTCTGATACCAGAAGGACCCTTGATTTGCATAGATTTCCACAAAGCACTTCAGGGAACAGAGAAAAGAAAGAAGAGCTGATGGAGATTGGTACAATAGTTGCAGAAATTAATGGCTGGAAGTTTGATGAAATCATTACGAAAAAAAATAAAAATTCCGGCCAATTTAGACAAATTTTTAAATCAATGAATAGAGGGAAAAGTTCTTATCTCTCAATTGATTTTGAAAATGCTCATGGGAGATTTGAGCTACATGATTTTAGAGGGTATCATTTAGGTGAAATAGCATTTGAAGATGGACGTTCAACAGGTCCACAAGATCCTACGGGAAATCATAATATTATTGTTAAGTAGGAAGTAAGCATTCGGTAATATTTGGTTTTGTCGTGCAAATCGTCTTTATGTTGAGACTGCATGACTGCATGACCGCAAGACCGCAAGACCTCTTCTACCTTGCGTCGTGAGCCGTGTGTCGTGCGTCCTTATCAATAGAAAAGACAAGTATCCCCAGCCCCAACATAACTCCAATGACATTAGATATCATATCATTCACATTAAACGCCCTGTATGTAAGGAAAAACTGAATGCCCTCGGCAGTGATGGCAAGAAGAAGGGCAAGCAAAAGTGAAGTGCCTAACGGCAGCTTTCTCACCCGGTAAATGACCCAGAGAGCCGGGATGAATACTATTGAATGAAGAAGATGATCCAACCGGATATCAATTACATATAAATTATTAAGAGCTATGTTGCTCTGACTGTTAAAGGGCAATACAGCTATCAGGAAGAGGGAAATGATATAGAACCAGAAAATATGGAGACTGTAAGTGTATAGAAAATTAATAATTCGCTGTTTCATTTAGGGTTTATAGGGCTTCATGTTTGTACTGAAGTATTTATGACTTAGAGACTCAGGGACTTAGAGACTTAGGGACGATTTATTACGGAAATTGCGGGTGAAAGTTCGCGTTTATCGTTCGAGGTTCGAGGTTCAAGGTTCAAGGTTCTGAATCAGATGTTCGCTACCATCCAAAAGTGGGCTTCCTTCGTTAGGTTCTCTCACACCGTCTTCGCCCTTCCCTTCGCCCTGGCTGCGATGGCGGTCGCCGCCCGCGCCAACCGCGGCTGGCCCGGCGGGCGCACGTTGGGCCTCATCCTGGTCGCGATGGTCTGCGCCCGCACCTGCGCCATGGCCTTCAACCGCATTGTGGACCGCAAGTTCGACGCGCTGAACCCGCGCACCGCCGGCCGCCACCTGCCCACCGGCCAGATCAGTTTGGTCAGTGCCGCGACCCTCTGCTTCTTGTCCGGCGCCGGGTTGGTCGGTGCCAGCTTCTTCCTGAATTCCCTCTGCTTCTACCTCTCGCCTGTGGCGCTCATCGTGGTCTGCTTCTATTCATTGACCAAACGTTTCACCGATTACACGCACGTTTACCTGGGGCTGGCCCTGGCGCTGGCACCGGTTGGCGCGTGGCTGGCGGTCAAGGGCATGGACGTCTCGATATGGGAAATCCTCCAAATGCTCGTGCTGGCTGTGGTAGTGGTGCTCTGGCTCGTCGGCTTCGACATCAT
>CAIPJU010000241.1 GCA_903865465.1 uncultured Bacteroidota bacterium | reverse complement strand
CCTGCTAAGTTGATTGAATTCTGCAGGCAGATAGCTCCAACTTTTGGCGGAATAAACCTTGAAGATATAAAAGCTCCCGAGTGCTTCGAAGTAGAGACTGAACTCAAAAAAATACTGGATATACCTGTATTTCATGACGATCAGCACGGTACAGCAATAATTTCGGCTGCAGGGCTTCTTAATTCTCTCGAAATAACCGGAAAAAAGATAGGAGAAATAAAACTAGTTGTTTGTGGTGCAGGCGCTGCGGCTATTTCGTGTTCGAGGCTATATGTATCTCTGGGCATAAAAAAGGAGCATATTGTGATGGTCGATACCAGGGGAGTAATAAACAACAAAAGGAAGGATCTTAACAAATATAAACAGGAATTCGTTACAAACCGGGAAATAAATACACTTGCAGAAGCAGTAAATGGTGCGGATGTTTTTCTGGGTTTATCAGCAGCCAATATGTTGACGAAAGAGATGCTTGCAACCATGGCACCTGAGCCTATTGTATTTGCTATGGCAAATCCTAATCCGGAAATCTCATATGAGGATGCAATGTCAGTTCGTACCGACCTTATCTTTGCAACAGGACGTTCGGATTACCCTAACCAGATAAACAATGTGCTGGGATTTCCCTTCATCTTCAGAGGGGCACTCGATGTGCGGGCATCGACCATTAACGAGGAGATGAAGCTTGCTGCAGCCAGGGCACTCGCCGAACTTGCAAAAAGAAATGTACCGGAATGTGTTATGAAAGCATATGGTGTGACGAGGATGGTATTTGGCAAAGAATATATTATACCTAAACCACTCGACCCGAGGTTGATTTCAACTGTCGCTCCCGCAGTTGCTAAAGCAGCCATGGAGACTGGTGTTGCCAAGTATCCCATATCCGATTGGGCAGCATATAAATCAAGTCTCGACAAAAAGCTTAGTGAACACATTTACAAGGTAAGCAAATGCAATGTGGATGAGGATGAATAAGGCTCTTGCGCCCTGAAATATCAAGAATAACCTTATTTATAACCGGCATAGCTTCAGAATTGAGTCGCTATAGAACCTTCCTGAGCTTTTTTCTTTCAGCCATTTGCCGGCATACCTTTTTTTCGTACATAGCAGCCACAAGCTCTGCTGTTTCGTTGATATTGAATGCGTTCCGGTTTATGGTCGCATCAAAAAGATAATCGATGTTAAGGGGTTTCTTTTCCAGGAAAGTTTGGATGAGGTTAAACCTCTTTTCATCAGTTTCGACAACATAAGCTTCCGCAGCTTCCATATCCATCTGCTTCTTTTTCATTACATTAGCGACACGCCAGTAAAATGGCGCCACAAGCCTGATATGAAGGGCGTCAGTAATATCCCTTGCAATTGAAACTCCGCCACGACCAACGAGAACTACATTTCCCTCCTTGCATATTGTAAGCACCACCTCCTTAATTGCCTTTTTCACTCTCAGATCGCTGACAAAACCGCCTGAAAATGCCATTATCATCTCCGAAATATTGGAGAGTTCAATTCCCTTATAGAAATTTTCCACACGCTGGGTGTCAGTATTTAATTCCCTGGCAATTGAATAGATGATGTCTTTATCAACCCATCGCCACTTTGTTGTGTTGAATTTCCTGTTGAGTTCTTCAACCAGAACAGATGCAACCTGGCGTGCATCGCAACCGGTAATTCTCGATAGCGTTATTACCGGTCCGTCTTCCGATGGTGGTTTGCTAAGTATGGCATCCCTGTATCGTTCGTCAAAATAATCAAAAAACTTTTCCATTTGACTTTATTTTTTAACAGAAAGCTGAGCTGTAAAAATATTGTTGCTCAATCATTTATAACTTGCAGTCTAATCAATTAGCCCGTAATTCTTACGGTTGGATTCTTAAATTCCAGATCATAATCAGTAGCAAAAATAACTTACATAATTTACAAAAAAAAACTCAGTTTGCGAAATTTATTTACATAATAAACTGCATTACAGTGTGTAATTGCTAATTTTGCAATGTTTCCCGGTTCAGGTGATAAGTAAGCTCATGAAGGATCAATATGATTAATGAAAAGAGAGACCGGTAAAATGAATTAATGTAAGCATTTTATGAAGACTTTTCTGCACACTATATTTTTTGCATCGATCTATATCATTGCTACAGCAGGATGCAGTAAGAATCTAACACAGGTTGAGAATCAAGCCATCCTCTTTGAGTATGAATATGTCAATTTCGCATGGGGATATCATCATTCGGGATATATCATCGATGGAGAAGGGAATATCCTGACATATAAAAATCCTGAAGGCTGGAATTTCCCCGGTACCGATTCAAGTCTTACGGAAGTACAGGTATCAGCTAACCTTGCTAAATGCACTCAGACAGGGAGAAAAATACCTCATGAGGAGCTTATAAAATACTCAAAACTTATTAAGAATCTCTCTTTAAGTGAAGTTTCTGCCCCAAAAAATGTAGGTGCCGATGCAGGCTCTATTGATTTTCTCTGTTATCAATTCTCAGCCAAGACAGGAAAATACAAGAGGTGTATAATAAAAAAAGAGGGTGATTTTACCTGCGAAAACCTGAATTTCTTCGCAAAAAGAGTGGCGACCTGGATGCAGGGACTCAATGACAGCGTTTCAATCCGCTGATTTACTTAACTGTCCATTATTGTTACCCCTGGGATTAAATCTTCAGCTCCCGATGAATGTTTAGCTGTAAATATGTATCTTTACCTTTAACAACCATTTCTGCTATTAAAACTTAACAATTATTCATTATGTCGGACATACTGACGCGACCAGAGATAGTATGGTTTATAATAGGCTTAGTCCTGTTTTGTCTTGAACTTGTGATTCCCGGGTTTGTCATCTTTTTTTTCGGATTGGGCGCCTGGGTCTCTGCACTGGTATGCCTTGCCTGGTCACCTGGTACCAACCTCCAGATAATAATATTTGCAGTTGTATCCCTTCTCTCACTGGCAGCACTGAGGAGAATAATGAAGAAAAAATTCTTTTACAGCCATGGTAAAGAGTCAGATGATGTTGAAGACGAGTTTACAGGAAAAGAGGCTATCGCAGCAACAGATTTTGCTAAGGATAATACTGGCAAAGTTGATTTCAAAGGTACCCGGTGGAATGCCGAATCATCAACTCATATAAAAGAAGGTCAAAGAGTTATCATTATAAAAAAAGATAGTTTCAAATTATTAGTCGAACCAAAAAATCTTTAATATGGCAGGATCAAGCACAACATTTATTCTCATTGGAATAATCATACTGGGATTTATCCTGATTGCATCGATGATAAAGATTGTTCCCCAGAGAACAGCCATCATCGTTGAGAGACTGGGAAAGTACAGGGGTACATTCATTGCCGGCTTCCAGATACTTATCCCTTTCATCGATAAAGTCAGGTACAGGCATACCCTAAAAGAACAGGCAATTGATGTTGCTCCGCAGATTTGTATTACCCGCGATAATATTGCTGTTGAGGTTGACGGCATTCTCTACCTTCAGGTACTCGACCCGCAAAAAGCGTCTTATGGTATTGACAATTACAGGTTCGCTTCAATACAGATAGCACAAACCACCATGAGAAGCGTTATTGGCAAACTGGAGCTCGACAAGACTTTCGAGGAACGTGAAACAATTAATGTAACAATTGTCGAAGCCGTTGATAAGGCAAGTGAACCCTGGGGCGTAAAGGTAACCCGCTATGAGGTCAAAAATATTTCTCCTCCACAGAGTATCAGGGATGCCATGGAAAAACAGATGAGGGCTGAACGGGAAAAGCGTGCCGTAATTGCGGAATCGGAAGGGACGAAACAGGCTAAGAT
>CAIPJU010000240.1 GCA_903865465.1 uncultured Bacteroidota bacterium | reverse complement strand
GCCGGCGCCGACGACTACCTTGTCAAACCTTTTGAGTTCAGGGAACTCCTTGCCAGGGTTAAGGTCCTGCTTAAAAAATCGAACATGCCGGTAACAGCAGGCAACAAACTTTTTTTTGATGATCTAATCCTCGATATGGATAAAAAGATTGCTTTGAGATCAGGTTCAGTTATTGAACTTACAGCAAAGGAATTTTCCCTTCTTGAGTACTTTATGAGAAACAGGGGCAGAGTGCTTTCACGCAACGATATTGCTGAAAAGGTGTGGGATGCGGGTTTTGATTTCGGGACAAACGTGGTTGATGTTTATGTTAATTTTCTGAGGAAGAAGATTGATAAAGGCTTTGAAAACAAGCTGATTCATACAAAGGTTGGATTCGGATACGTTTTTGGAGATTTCTAATATGCAGATCAGAACCAGGCTTACCTTACAGTTTCTGCTCCTCGGAGTGGCTATTATGATAATATCATCATTTGCCATCTATTATTCAAGCGCAGTCTTCAGAAGGGACGATTTTGGCAATCGTCTTTTTGTCAAGGCCCGGAGCACTGCCAACCTTGTTTTTGACAAAGCTGAAATCGACGCTAAAAAGGTATTGCAGATAGAAAATGATAGTCCGGTATTTCTTCAGAATGAGAAGATCATAATCCTTAACTTTAATAATGACACAGTTTATAATTCTGATGAAAATTCCGATATCCGTATAAGAAATGATATCGTTGAAAAGGTTCGTCAGGGATATGATATTACCTATAAGCAGAATCAATATGAAGTTGTCTGCACTATGTATTATACAAGCTACGACAGGTTTGTAATTATTACCGGTGCAATTGATACAGAAGGCGCCAGGCATCTTGAGAAACTTAAAATGATTTTAATGATAGTGTGTCTCTTCAGTTTTCTGCTCTTTTTCGCTGCGGGATGGTTTTTTTCAGGAAAGGCTCTAAAACCGATTTCAGAGGTTGTAAAAAGAGTGGAGGACATCTCCATTTCCAGCCTTCACCTGAGAGTTAATGAGGGTAACGGTACAGATGAAATAGGAAAGCTGGCAAAAACCTTTAACAGCATGCTGCAGAGGCTTGAAATATCTTTTTCAATGCAGAAGAATTTCATTGCGAATGCTTCTCATGAGCTCAGGACTCCACTTACAGCCATCAACGGTCAGCTGGAGGTGCTGTTGATGAAAGACAGGTCAACCGACGATTATAAAACAGCTCTCGAACCTGTACTGGATGATATCAGGGCTCTTATCGACCTGCTGAACAGGCTTCTTCTGGTTGCACGAACAAGCAGTGACAGGCTGGATAACTACAGAAAAAATGTCAGAATCGATGAGATTCTTTGGCAGGTAAGGGAAGAAATAACAAGATTTAAGAAAGAGTGCTTTATAAGTATATCAATTGATGACTCAATAACCGATGCCGAACTTATGATTGTCCGTGGCGATGAATATATGTTAAAGGTAGCCGTATCCAATATCATTGATAATGCGTGTAAATATTCTCCCGATCATACCTGCGCGGTATTATTGAGGTATATCACGGGCAGATTGGAGGTGCAGTTTTCTGACCATGGTATTGGAATAGAAGAAAAGGAGATACAAAAGGTCTTTGACCCATTTTTTCGCGGGACTAATACACATTCAATACCCGGAAGCGGAATCGGACTTCAGCTTGTCAGTCAGATTATCAGGAACCATAACGGAACAATCGGACTTTCTTCCCAGGCTGGTAAGGGAACGAATGTTACAATTTCTTTCCCGATAACTGCCTAGTTCCGCCCTGACGGATTTA
This sequence comes from uncultured Bacteroidota bacterium, assembly GCA_903865465.1. Taxonomy (GTDB): domain Bacteria; phylum Bacteroidota; class Bacteroidia; order Bacteroidales; family VadinHA17; genus LD21. Next base: position 413 of record CAIPJU010000240.1, on the reverse strand, counting down.
TTTACGATTCTGATTTCAATTTCAAACTACTGTTAATCTGACAGATACTTGTTTTCTGAATATTTATTTCACATTTTAATCACATTTTAATCTTATTTTAATCCCGGTTTAATTGACTGGCTCTATACTTGCAATGCATAGTTTACACATCTCGGTCTTTTTAGGTTCTTTTTAAGGTTGTTTTATAAGATACAAGGATCAATATAATTAAAGGCCATATTGCAGGCAATGATAAATATTGATCCGGATTGCAAAACGCAATCTGCTTCAGAAAATGCTGCTTTGAGTTCAGACAGTTAATAGGGAAAGCTACCTGAACTTAAAACAGCATGATAAATGTGAATGTCCAAAATCAGTTTCTATTTACTGAAAATATTGACAGACCATTTAATGAGCAGATTGCTTTTTTTATG
>CAIPJU010000239.1 GCA_903865465.1 uncultured Bacteroidota bacterium | reverse complement strand
GCGTGATCTCTATGGAGTCTTCCTTTTTTCGGGTCTCCTGCTGGTATTCTATCCCACAGTCTTTGGGATTCAGAACGATCAGGATGCGCGAACGATAGAGATACTCTTCGGGATCCCAAACTACAGGTACAAGGTCTGGCTGGTGAGAATAATTCTGATCTTTATTATTGGATTCATGATTATGCTTCTTTTCACACTTATCTCGTCCCTTCTGATAGTAAAATTCCGCTTTGTTGCCATGACCGCACAGGTTATGTACCCTGTAATCTTTCTTGGGCTCATGGCTTTCATGCTATCAACAGTAGTGCGAAACGGGAATGGAACTGCCGTTTTGATGATAATCTTCGGACTCTTCTTCCTGATTTTGAGCAACAACCTCGAGAAGAGTCAATGGAATGTCTTTCTGAACCCTTACGAGGTACCCTATCAGGTTAATGAGACTACCTGGGCGCTGATAGCTTTCAAGAACAGGATAATCCTGTCAGCAGGATCGGTAATCTTCCTGCTTACGGCCCTTTTTAACCTGCAAAAGAGGGAGAAATTTATGTAGAAAACCATCATATAACAGCTGCCTGGTCTATTCGAAGGGATTTCCTTTGCTGAAATCGGGTCTGTAATTTTCATTACTGTCCATTTCCTGAATATATCCGTTCCTGAAACCAAGCTCATACATTGTCTCCACAACAAACTCATATTCTGATCTATACAGTGCTCTGTTAAGTATTTTGTCATTTCTGACAAGTTCAGTGGGATGATATTGCGACATGAGTGAAAGGTGAACTCCGGTTGATAATTCATCGGCAATTGAATGCAAGACTTTCCTGCTTTCTTCGGTATGTCCGGGCAATACCAAATGCCTAATCAGCATACCATTCTCAGCTCTTCCGTTATCGTCAGTCCGGAGTGATGATCCTTTCTGAAAATAGATCTCCTTAAGCGCTTGCAAGGCAACCACAGGATAATCATAGGTATCTGAATATTTTTTAGCAAGATCGGCAGTAACATACTTATAATCCGGAATATAAACATCTATTAGGTCGCCAATTGATCTTAGTGTACCGACTTTGTCATAACTGTTTGTATTATAAATAATTGTAGGGCGTATTCCCCTGTCATGGACTCCTCTGATGATGGCCTTTGCCTGAGGCACTAAATGAGAGGGAGAAACAAAACCAAGTGCCTCAATTCCTGAGGATAGAATCTCTTCGATTCGGTCAAGTACCTGTTCAAATCCATTTCTCTCATTCCTGCAAACTTTGCCCGGCCTGCTTATCTCATGGTTCTGGCAATATATGCAATGCATGTTGCAGCCTGCAAAGAAGATATTACAGATCCCCTTTTCACCGCCAATGACCGGTTCTTCACCATTATGAATACATATTGATGAGATATTTAGTCCTGCATCCATACCGCAATAACCTGAAGCCCCTTTAAACCTGTTGACCCTGCACCCGCGGGGACAAAGAGTGCAATATTCAAGAAGCATCCGGTCATCCTGATCATAAAAGTCCTCTACCCTGATATTGCTCACCTAAATGTATCTGTTATCAAATTTTACAAGGTTGACAAATATCGGAATCTTTGTCGTTTTTCAAGCTACGTAACTGAAATACAGTAATAATACTACAATATTAATTCAATATTTTTGGTAAATTGATATAAATATTTACCTTTGCAATCGAAATGAGGGGTATTTGAACCTAGGG
>CAIPJU010000238.1 GCA_903865465.1 uncultured Bacteroidota bacterium | reverse complement strand
GCTCTTGCCAAGGTCATTTATGATGAAAGCGTAAAACTAAAATTCCAGGTTGAAAGGGTTCTTCAGACAGCTATATTTGAGAAGACAAAGGTTAAGCTAAGCAAAGTTGAACTCGACGTTCATGAAGTCATCGAAAAAGTTATTGACAACTACAGTCTGGTTCTGGGAATTCGCGACGGATCAATAAAGAAAGATTTTGAGGCCTTTAATTCGTTTGCCATGGTCGACGAGACACATTTCCTCAATGCTGTGTCGAACCTCATCGACAATGCCTTAAAATACTCAAATGGCAAGCCTTTGATAACCCTTGCTACGCGAAATAACAAAAAAGGATTGATAATTTCAATTGAAGACAAGGGAATAGGAATAAGCAGTGAAAATATTGGACGGATCTTCGACAAGTTTTACAGGGTCCCTTCAGGAAACATTCATAATGTAAAAGGCTTCGGGCTGGGGCTGAACTATGTCAAAAAGGTTATTGATGAACATAACGGAAAAATAACCGTTGAAAGCCAGATTCACAAGGGAACGAAATTTACCATATTTTTGCCACAAAACAATTTAAGATGAACAATATCAGAATTTTACTTGCCGAAGATGACAATAACCTCGGGAACCTGCTTAGCAGTTATCTTGCAGCAAAGGATTTTGAGGTAAAATTGTTTGCCAATGGAATACTTGCCCTGGAGGCTTTCACCGAAGAGCAATTCAACCTCTGCCTGCTCGATATAATGATGCCTGAGATGGATGGTATCACTCTGGCAAGAGAAATCAGGCTAATCAATCCGGAGATACCGGTGATCTTTCTCACAGCAAAGAACCAGGAGGCAGATATTATAGAGGGCTTCAGGGAAGGCGCTGATGACTATATCACGAAACCCTTCTCAATGGAAGAACTTGTCTACCGCATTGAAGCTATTATGAGGCGTTCTGGAAACTCCTCCGGTCAGAGAAGAGATGAGATTCATACAATAGGCATTTACACTTTTGATCCCCTGAACCAGACCCTGGTATATAAAGATCATCCAGTTAAACTGACAACCAAGGAATCTGAACTCCTCGATCTTCTTTGCCGTCAGGGTATGGAAATTCTTGAGAGGAATTATGCGCTGAAAACCATCTGGACCGATGACAACTATTTTAATGCCAGGAGTATGGATGTCTATATAACACGATTACGTAAATATCTTAAAAAGGATACTACGGTAAAGATCCTTAACATCCATGGAAGAGGCTACAAGCTGATCCGCTGATCTTCAGAAAATGTATCAGAAGTGGGATAGATGCCAGGCTTTAATCGAGCTTGAGTACCGCCAGGAAGGCCTGTTGCGGAACCTCAACATTACCCACCTGCCTCATTCTCTTCTTGCCTTTCTTTTGCTTTTCCAGCAGTTTTCTCTTTCTTGTAATATCGCCGCCATAGCATTTAGCTGTAACGTCTTTTCTTACTGCCTTAACAGTTTCGCGTGATATTATCTTTGCCCCGATTGCTGCCTGTATGGCTATATCAAATTGCTGACGGGGAATGAGTTCCTTCAGCTTTATGCACATCTTACGGCCAAATTCATAAGCATGTCCCCGGTAAATAAGAGTAGAAAGAGCATCTACCATTTCACCATTAAGAAGTATGTCGAGCCTGACAAGATCTGCTTTCTGGTAGGCTGTATAATAATAATCAAAAGAGGCGTATCCTTTTGAGATACTTTTAAGCTTGTCATAGAAATCGAACACTATTTCGGCCAGTGGCATTTCGAAAGTAAGCTCAACTCTGTCGCGGCTGAGATAAACCTGGTTTTTCAGGGTGCCACGCCTGTCGATACAGAGGTTCATTATTGATCCGACATATTCTGACAGCGTTATTACCTGCGCAATAATATAAGGTTCTTCAATTCTTTCTATGTGATTTACCGGTGGAAGACCCGATGGGTTATGAACATCAATCTCCTCACCCTTCGTGGTAAAGGCTTTGAATGAGACGTTAGGTACAGTTGTAATGACATCCATATCAAACTCCCTGTCGAGGCGCTCCTGTATTATTTCCATATGGAGAAGACCCAGGAAGCCGCATCTGAATCCAAATCCCAGGGCCGCTGAAGATTCGGGAATAAAAGAGAGGGAAGCATCATTCAACTGCAGCTTTTCGATTGAGATCCTCAAATCTTCATAATCATCTGCATCAACGGGATAAATCCCCGCAAAAACCATTGGTTTTACATCCTCGAAACCCGATATTGCTTTATCGCACGGATTCTTAACGTGGGTTATGGTATCACCCACCTTTACCTCGGATGATGTTTTTATTCCTGAAATAATATACCCGACGTCGCCTGCTCCTATCACTTCGCGGGGATCCTGCCTCAGCTTAAGCACACCTATCTCTTCAGCATTGTATTCATGCCCAGTGTTGACGAATTTGACCTTGTCGCCCCTGTTCAGAGTTCCGTTGATGATCTTGATATAGGCAATAATACCTCTGAAGGAGTTGAAGATAGAATCAAAAATAAGTGCCTGAAGAGGTTCATCAGGGCTTCCTGCAGGAGGTGGTATCCGTCTGACTATTTCACTCAGAATTGTATCAATTCCCATTCCTGTTTTTGCACTTGCTTCAATAATGGCACTGCGATCGCAGCCGACCAGGTCGACGATGTCGTCCTTGACCTCCTCGGGCATAGCGCTTATCATGTCCATCTTATTGAGAACAGGAATTATCTCGAGGTTATGGTCGAGGGCCATATAGAGATTTGAGATGGTCTGCGCCTGTATTCCCTGCGATGCATCAACAACCAGGAGTGCTCCCTCGCATGCGGCAATCGATCGCGAAACCTCGTATGAGAAGTCAACATGCCCGGGGGTATCGATCAGGTTCAGGCAATATCTTTCACCATCCTGTTCATACTCCATTTGTATTGCATGGCTCTTTATGGTTATTCCTCTTTCACGCTCGAGGTCCATGTCGTCGAGTACCTGTGCCTGAAAATCTCTCTCGGAGATGGTATGTGTTCGTTCGAGTAACCTGTCGGCCAGGGTACTTTTCCCATGGTCGATATGAGCTATAATACAGAAATTCCGGATTTTATCCATTAAAAAGGGCTGAATTAAAACAGTCGCAAATATATTAAAAATTAATGAAAAGGCAGGGTCGCAACGAATTGCAGCCCTGCCAAAATTTATGTTTTAGAAACGGAATTTTACATCATTCCCGGCATCCCGCCACCCATGCCCTGTGGAGGCATTGCAGGATGATCATCCTTCTCCTCAACGATAACAGCCTCGGTGGTAAGGAACATTCCGGCTACAGAAGCAGCATTCTCAAGAGCTACCCTTGTAACTTTTGCAGGGTCAATAACGCCCGATGCATAGAGGTTTTCATATTTGTCGAGACGAGCATTATAACCATAATCGTCTTTGCCGTTCTTAACATTCTGAACAACAACTGCGCCTTCCTGGCCTGCGTTCACTGCAATCTGACGGAGAGGTTCCTCGATAGCACGTTTGATGATCTCAATACCTGTCGTCTGGTCGTCATTTTCTCCCTTAAGACCTTCGAGCGCTGCAATAGCACGTATATAAGCAACACCGCCACCGGGAACAATACCTTCCTCAATAGCAGCACGTGTTGCGTGAAGTGAATCATCAACGCGGTCTTTCTTCTCTTTCATTTCAACTTCTGAAGCAGCACCGATATAGAGAACTGCAACGCCACCTGCCAGTTTTGCAAGTCTTTCCTGGAGTTTTTCCTTGTCGTAGTCAGATGTTGTTGTGCTCATCTGCTGCCTGATCTGGCTAACGCGTGCCTTAATCTGATCTTTTTCGCCTGCACCATTTACAATTGTTGTATTCTCCTTGTTTACGGTGATTTTTTCAGCTGTTCCAAGCATTTCGAGAGTTGTATGCTCGAGCTTCAGACCTTTTTCTTCTGATATAACAGTTCCGCCTGTCAATATGGCAATATCTTCAAGCATCTCTTTTCTCCTATCGCCGAAACCCGGAGCTTTAACGGCACAAACCCTTAAAGAACCACGCAGACGGTTTACAACGAGAGTAGCAAGAGCTTCACCTTCAACATCTTCAGAGATAATAAGAAGCGGACGTCCGTTTTGAGCAGTTGCCTCAAGAACCGGAAGCATATCCTTCATGGTAGAGATCTTTTTGTCGTAGATAAGGATGAAAGGATGCTCAAGTTCAGCTTCCATCTTCTCGGTGTTGGTAACAAAGTAAGCGGAGATATAACCCCGGTCGAACTGCATACCTTCAACTACTTCAACAGAAGTGGATGTTCCTTTTGATTCTTCAACAGTTATAACACCTTCTTTATGAACTTTACCCATTGCTTCTGCAATAAGTTTACCTATCTCCATGTCGTCATTTGCTGATATCCTCGCAACCTGTTCAATCTTGTTGATGTCGTCGCCAACAACCTGTGCCTGAGCTTTGATGCTTTCAATAACTTTCTCAACAGCCTTGTCGATACCTCTTTTAATATCCATTGGGTTTGCACCTGCTGTGATATTCTTAAGGCCTACATTGATTATTGACTGTGCAAGAACAGTAGCAGTGGTAGTTCCGTCGCCGGCGATATCGCCTGTTTTTGAAGCTACTTCTTTCACCATCTGTGCACCCATGTTCTTGTAAGGATCAGAGAGTTCGATGTCTTTTGCAACGGTAACACCGTCTTTTGTTATCTGGGGAGCACCATATTTTTTCTCAAGAACCACGTGACGTCCTTTTGGACCGAGGGTTACTTTCACTGCATCTGCAAGCTGATCGACTCCATCCTTGAGAAGTGAACGAGCTTCAATATTGAATTTAATCTCTTTTGCCATATTGCTGTATTATTAAATGTGATTATAAAATTATGCGATGAAAAGAATATCAGTTTGTGAAATCAGCAGATAATCAATTCCGTCGATTGTAAGTTCCTGTCCTGAATATTTACCGTAGAGAACTACATCACCGGTTTTTACTTCCATCTCCTCGTCTTTTTTGGGAGCACCAACTAGAACAACTTTTCCCTGACGGGGTTTTTCTTTTGCTGAATCGGGAATAATAATTCCGCTTGCTGTTTTTTCTTCAGCTTCATTTGGCTTAACGAGAACCTTACCTGCTAAAATCTTACCTTTTACTTGTGTCATGTTATTTAATTTTATAGTTAAACATCGATTATTGACTCATAGTCTCAACATATTCCATGCCAATTATGAAATAATGCCATTTTGGAACAGTTGACCTGCTTTTGAATAGCTTCAACTGACAGCGGGAGTTTAAAAACTATTTGATTGAATTGCAAAATACTCCATTTCAATTCATTACATCAATAAAAAAGAGTGGCAGTATGTGACAAACTGACACTCTTTCTAAAATATTCTGTCAGAAAAAATCTATTTCTTTTCAGTATTCTGCTGTCCTGCCGGTGTGGCAGAATTTGAAGGAGTTGCTGTGGGGAGCGTGGGAATTGCATTCGGATCAACGGCATTCTGAATCTGGTTCTCAATTCGTGACCGTGAATTTGCACCACCTCTTGGGATGGTACCTGTTGCAACGACACACAGGATAAGTATCGCCCCGGCAAGTGTCCATGTTGCCTTTTCAAGAAAATCAGCTGTCTTGCGTACTCCCATCGACTGCCCGGCCGATGTGAAATTGGCAGCAAGTCCGCCACCCTTTGAATTCTGTACAAGAACTATCATAACCTGCAGCAGGCATGCTATTATAATTAAAACTGAAACAAAAATATAAATACCCATTTGCTCACTTTTTTAAATACTCTTTCACTTTTTCAATTCGAGTTGCAAAGTAACTACTTTTTTCCGGATATTTCAAACTTAATTTTTCATAAATCTCAATGGCTTTCGAGTAGTAACCCTGACTTATATATATCCGGGCAAGGGTTTCGGTCAAAAAGCCACCTTCACCCTCAGCAGATGATTTTGAGATATCCTGAACAGGAACATCCGATTTTTCCTTAGCTTGCTCAATCCTCGGATTGGCAATAATAAACCTGTCAATAAGGTCTGCCTGAATCTGTCTTACCTCGGGTTTTTGTTCATTATCCGGAATTTCAAGGTCAGTGATGGATTCATTAATCTCTTCATTGCTGCCTGATGCAATATCGAGTTCAAGAAGTTCAATATTTTCAGGGGCTGAAATTCCAGGATCGGAGTAAAAGGGCTGATCATCAACTACTGAGTCATCACCCTCTGAGATTATCAAAACCTCTGAAAGATCATCGTAATCCGAGCCGGTTGAGATAAGCACATTGTGCCCTCCGGAGACAATAGTAAAATCATCTTCACCGATGCCTTTACCTGCCAGCCCTTCAATCTCATCAATAAGAAGATTACTGTTCCTGGCCGATTCGATGACAGTCTGCTGAGTGTCATAATTGCTCTCCCCTGACTTTTCAGATTCAATATGTTCTTCGGG
>CAIPJU010000237.1 GCA_903865465.1 uncultured Bacteroidota bacterium | reverse complement strand
TGACAATGATGTTTATGCTTCAAAGGGTGCTGCAAATGCCCTTTTAGCGCGGGTATATCTCCAAAAAGGCGATTATGCCAATGCAAGGGATGCTGCCAGTACGGTAATTGGTTCAGGTATGTATGAACTGCAATCCAATTATGCTGGCGTATTTAATAATGACAATAACACAACTGAGGATATTTTTGCTACTCAGATTACCCCGCAGGACAGATTCAGCGCAATGACCGAGTTCTTTTCCGTTCCGGAATTTGGAGGAAGAACAGGTGATATTGATATCCTTGACGCTCACCTCAATCTTTACCAGTCCAATGACCAGCGACTTGCTCTTTTCTTCATTGGTGAAGGTGCCATGCGTTGTGGAAAATGGAATAACCAGTATGGCGTGATCAATCTAATTCGTCTGGCTGAAATGTATCTTATAAGGGCAGAATGTAATGTCAGGCTTTCAACGGCTGTCGGAGCAGCTCCTCTTGATGACTATAATGCTATTCATACCCGTGCAGGGCTTGATGCTGCGACATCGGTTAGCCTCGATGACATCATTCTTGAAAGAAGACTTGAACTCGCCTTTGAAGGATTTAAGATTCACGACATAAGGCGTCTGCATGAAAATGTCGAAGCAATGGCCTATAATGATCCGAAGCTGCTTTACCCAATACCCGCACGTGATATTGAAGCAAACCCGAATCTAAGGGGCCAGCAGAACCCAGGCTACTAAAAATAATTATCTGTCCAGATAAAACGGCAGCCAGATAGCTGCCGTTTTTTTTAACTGTTGATAATAAATTTATTGATAATTGTCTTATCTTTGCAGCCACAATTTTTAAAACAGGTTAAATAATAAAGCGTAAGAATTAATGTCAGTTAAAATCAGATTAGCTAGAAAAGGCCGCAAGAAGCTGGCCTTCTACCACATTGTGGTTGCAGATAGCAGATCGCCACGTGATGGCAGATATATTGAAAAGATCGGATCTTATAATCCGGTTACTAACCCCGCTATTATCGAACTCGATTTCGATAAAGCCCTCGGTTGGCTGCAAAATGGCGCATTACCTACAGATACCTGTAGAGCTATCCTGTCTTATAAAGGTGTACTCATTAAAAAACATCTCCTCGAAGGAGTGAAAAAAGGTGCCTTCGACGAAACTGAAGCAAACAGGCGTTTTGAAGAGTGGATAACACAGAACGAAAGCAAAATCGAAGCCAAAAAGGCTGGTCTCGAGAAATCGCAGGATGATGCTGTCAGTAATCGACTCAAAGAGGAAAAACGCATTAACGAAGCAAGATCCGCAAAACTCGCTAAAAGGAATGCTGATATAGTTGCTCAACAGGCAGCGGCAGCAAGGAAGATTGTTGCCCCTGAAGAAGAAGTGGATCAGCCTGCTGCAGGCGTAGATGCCCCTCAGGAATAGGTAAGAAAGCAAAAGGGTCTGGGATCCGATGGCATATAAAACCGGTATATTACTGGGACGAATTACCAAAGCCAGTGGCTTTACAGGATCCGTTACAGTAAAGCTGGATAAGACATACACCGAATACAACAATATTACGGAACCGGTTTTTCTTGAAATTGAAGGAAAACCGGTTCCTTTTTTTATATCTGAATCGGAATATTCAGGCGGCGATACCATGAAACTCCGGTTTGAAGGGTATGAAACACAGGAGAGAACGGCAATTTTTACCGGAGCCCGGGTTTATCTCTCAGGCCATGCCCCGGCCGAAGAAACAGATGATGATTTCCAGTCTTTTGCAGGGTACCATCTTGTTGACCAGGATAATAACCTTGTTGGCGATATTGACGAAGTAATTCAAAACCCGGGTCAATTGCTGCTCAAGGTCATTTCTCCTGATAAAAGGGAGATACTCGTCCCTCTACATGAAAATCTGATTATAAGCATTAAAAAACGGAGAAAACTGATAATAATGGATATTCCGGAGGGGCTCACTGAAATCAATTGAAATAATTTTGCGGCCGGTGCAACCATTTTCATATTGTATAGTCTTTAGTGAAATTTCAATTAAATTCTAACAAAAAATATCGCTATGAAAAGGATTTTAATATTAACGGCATTCATCATTGCTCTGACCGGAACTAAGCTTATGGCCGGAAGTCAGGGTTCATCAAAAGAGACAAGAGATCTGAAGGGATTTTCCAGTGTGAGTTTTGGAATTGCTGGAGATCTCTATATCACTATTGGAAGTGAATACAAGGTAGTTCTCGAGGGTAAGAAGGATCTCCTTGATGATATTTTAACCGAAGTCTCATCCGACAGGCTTGTAATTAAGAAAGACAGAAGCAACTGGTCGGGTTTTAATGAGCGGATAACTATTTATATAACAATGCCTGAGATTAAGGGATTAGGGGTTTCCGGGTCGGGAAAGGCTGAAATCAGGGATGCGGTTAAAACTGAAACTCTTAACCTGAGCGTTAGCGGCAGCGGCAACATCTATGTTTCAGAAATTACAGCAGAGAACCTCGATTGCCATATTTCAGGTTCAGGCAACATAAATATTACAGGAAAAGGCCAGGTTGCAAAAGGTGAGATATCTGTCAGCGGCTCCGGGAATTACAAGGGCGATGAACTGCAGATAGGAACCCTTGGTGCTTCAATATCCGGCAGCGGGAACTGCACCTGCAATGTCACACAATCACTAAGGGCATCAGTTTCAGGAAGCGGAAATGTTAATTACGCCGGTGATCCAAAAGTTGATGCAAGAGTCTCTGGTTCAGGGAAAGTAAGATCAAGATAGTTTACATCCTGATAATTTTAAAACTACCGTTAGTTTCAATTTTTATGACTGAGGAGGCAGTTTGCCTGCTAACGTCATCCTGGCGGTATTTCACAGTATAGTTGGAAGCCTCAATTAACCCCTGGTCTATTTCATCGAAAATAGCAGGGGCTGGCTTTCCGCTGACGTTCGCTGATGTAGAAACCAATGGTTTCCTGAATCTTCTTATCAGTTCACTGCAAAAATCGTCACGGCAGATCCGGATCCCAACCGAACCGTCATCGCTGCAGACACCAGTGGCAAGATTTTTACCCGAAGGATAAATTACGGTTAGGGGCTTATCGGAAACAGTGACCAGCTCGTAAACAATTTCAGGGACCTCCTTAACATATCTTTCAAGCATTGACTCTCCGTCAACCAGGATGAGAAGGCTCTTGTTTTCGTTTCTCGATTTAATCGCAAAAATCTTCTCCACAGCCGCGGGATTTGTGGCATCACATCCAAGTCCCCAGATAGTATCGGTAGGGTAGAGGATTACTCCTCCTTTTCTCAGGGCTTCAAGCGATTCCCTTATGTCTTCTTCGAAATTCATACTTTTCAAAAGGCAATATCGTATTCCCTCAAGGCCTCATTGAGGGATGTTTTTGTATCGGTAGATTCTTTTCTCATCCCGATAATCAGGGCACACTGTACACTGAATTCGCCTGCCGGATATTTCCTTAGATAGGAGCCTGGTATAACAACCGATCGTGGAGGAACATAACCTTTGTACTCGATCCTGTTTTCAGAGGTGACGTCAATGATCTTTGTACTTTTGGTTATTACAACATTGGCACCCAGAACAGCCTCTTTGCCAATATGAGCGCCTTCAACAACAATGCATCGCGATCCGATGAAGCAACTATCTTCTATAATAACAGGGGCAGCCTGAACGGGCTCCAGTACTCCACCGATACCAACTCCGCCACTGAGGTGTACATTCTTCCCGATCTGAGCGCATGAGCCTACCGTAGCCCAGGTATCAACCATAGTACCCTCTTCAACTCTGGCTCCGATATTCACATATGAAGGCATCATGATGACACCCCTGGCAAGATAAGAGCCATAACGGGCAATGGCATGAGGTACTACCCTAACACCAAGTGACATGTAATTCTTCTTAAGAGGAATCTTGTCGTGGAACTCCATTGGACCGGCTTCAAATACCTCCATTTTCCTGATTGGGAAATAGAGTATCACTGCCTTTTTAATCCATTGGTTTACAATCCATTCATCGCCTGAAGGCTCGGCAACCCTTATGAGTCCCTTGTCGAGAAGCTCAATCGTTTTATTAATTGCAGCCTGAACCGATGCATCGCTAAGCAGCGACCTGTCATTCCATGCCTGTTCAATAAGATTCCTGTCGGGTAGATCCATATATTCAATTTTCGGCAAAAATAGTAAATGTATGTGCTTTAGATGTTATTTGAGTGTAACTCTTTTTAAATTGTTTTGCAATTTCAGGGGCTTTTGGCACTCTTATTTTCGCTTGGATTCTCATCTATTCTTTGTATATTTGATAATACCAACACCTGATTTGTACGGAAAAACTATTCTTTAAGTGTTAAAATTTTGATTGATTTTTTCTTTTCTGGTCTTTCTGGATTATAATTCTCATTTAGTTCATCGAGCCTTTTTGATAAAATATTCCTGACTTATTTTATTGTGAAATTATTAACAGAAAATTAAACATATGAATTAAAGAATTAATAATTAATTATTTGACAAATTTTATTTCCTGAAACATAATTGTCAGAAGGAAGTAAGTAAATTAAAATGGCCTTCCTGTCCGGGTAAATTTACCTTTTGCATCTGATGTGGAGAGATTATAATTTAATATCCACAGACAGAGAAATATAACAGAATTAACAAAAAAATTGATGTTATGGTGTATATTGTTTAGTGGAAGTTACTTGGAAGTAAATAAATCTATTCTATATTTGTACCCTCCGAAATATTGTTAATTTTTTCACAATTCGAAGTTGAAGTTTAATGATTTGTCACCTATAAATACCAAACACATGAGTAAATATGTTTATTTGACAGCTACTCCCGAAGCTTTGATAGCTTCGATGCTTACCCCATCTGAATTTGGAGCCTATCTATCGACAGGGACCAAAAAAAGGAACAAAGGTCAGGCTATATTCTTTGAAGTAGATCTTTCAAAGATTGAAAAACTGATCGACATGGAGAATCTGAACAGTCGTTGTGTTGCGAAGCATGACGGGAAACCAAAAAGTTCTGTATACCTCTCTGTTTACAAAGTTCTCGAGCTGATTCCTCTTGAGGCATTAAAGAGTCTTTACCTTACCACGGATAATGGTCATACTCTTGAGCTGAAAAGAGAAGTTTATGATCCTGCCAAGGAAATTGCCAATAAGCTTCATCTTTATCAGGAACTTTGTCCTGTTACGCCACTTGTTGCCAGTGAACTTGCTCCGGCCGGTTTTGTGAAGAAGCTTACTGATGGTTCCACACCGATTGTGCTTCCGAAACTTTTCTTCGTCGATCTGAAGCTTGGTGAACTTGCAACTAATCCTCTTTATGGCTCTGTTGAACACCTTCCTTACACCAATGTTGGTCACCTCAGGGACTGCCTCGAAATTCTGAAGGGAGAATACAAAAAGCACATGAAGACAGTGCAGCGTGTCTATTATGGTACGATTTTGTACCGTACTATTGAAAGCGGTTTCTATGTTGGCTCAGGTGACGATGTTCTTTATTACAGATATCCGACCATGACCGAATTGGAAAACATCAACTATGAATTTTTCAGATCTATTTAGTATAAATCCTTTAAAATAAATTTTTATTATGGTTAGTTTACCGGGGGCAACCCCATTTGAAATTGTGGCAATCTGGAGTGTCCTTGTAATAGCGTTTTTCGGATTGGCTTATGCTTTGTTCCTTCGCCGTCAGGTTATGGCTTGCGATAAGGGAACTGAAAAGATGCAATATGTGTGGGATGGTATCAGGCTTGGAGCAAATGCTTATCTTAAAAGACAGCTTAAAACCATTGTTCCTCTGATTTTTGTATTTACCATTATCCTTTTTCTTTCTGTATATGTGGTTCCACCTACTGCAGAATCGAAATTGCGTTTTGCCGGTTATTCCGACGAGTCTCTCAAGTTGATCATTGGCTTCGGTCGTGCTGTTGCATTCATTATGGGAGCAGTATTCTCGCTTATGGTTGGTCAGTTTGGTATGAGGATGGCAGTTCAGGCAAACGTCAGGGTGGCTTCAGCTGCCAGGAGAAGTTTTGGCGAAGCTTTGAAAATCGCTTATCGTGCAGGTACTGTAACAGGTATGCTTACCGATGGTCTCGGACTATTAGGTGGCACACTTATTTTCATCATATTCGGAGTTGCATCTCCTGACACACTCCTCGGGTTTGGTTTCGGAGGTACACTTCTTGCCCTCTTCATGAGAGTCGGCGGCGGGATTTATACTAAAGCTGCTGACGTAGGTGCTGATCTGGTAGGAAAGGTTGAAGCCGGACTTCCTGAGGATGACGAACGTAACGCAGCAGTTATTGCTGACCTCGTGGGAGACAATGTTGGCGACTGCGCTGGTATGGCTGCCGATATCTTTGAATCATATGAAGTTACTATTGTATCAACCCTTATTCTTGGTGTTGTACTTTTCACTCAGACTCATGAGCTGAGCTGGATTATATTCCCCTTACTCGTAAGGGGTATTGGTGTTCTTTCATCAATCGTGGGTACCTATCTTGTAAAGGGCCAGAAAGATGCTAAACAGCAGAACGCTCTGAAATCAATCAACAAGGGTTTCTATTCATCAGCAGCTATCAGTATAGTAGCATTCGGTATACTATCATATTTCTATCTTCACGACTGGCATTCCTTTATGTCGGTAGTTGTCGGTATCTTGCTCGCTATTGTTCTCGACGAGATCACCAAATACTTTACTGACGGTGCATATGAACCAGTGAAAGATATTGCCAAGAATTCAAAAACAGGCTCGGCAACTCTTATTTTAAAAGGTTTAAGCTACGGATTTGAAGTAGCAGTATGGCAGACACTTGTTATTGCTGTTACAATTCTTGCATCTCTGGCTATTTACTGGGGACAGCCTATTACTTATGTACTCTACGGAGTAGCTATGACAGGTATCGGAATGCTTACCCTCACCGGTAACAACGTTGCAATGGATGCTTTTGGTCCTATTGCCGATAACGCCAACGGTGTAGGTGAACTTGCACACCTCGACAAAGATGCCCGCAAAATCATGGACTCACTCGATGCAACCGGTAACACAACCAAGGCTATTACTAAAGGTGTTGCGATTGGTTCAGCAGTTATTGCAGCGGTATCACTTTTCGGATCTTTCATTACAGATGTAAGCAAGGTTCAGGCACAGTTGGGTTTTGAAAAGGCAACACAGCTTATTGAAACAGGTATCCGTATTTCGGTCCCGATGGTATTCATCGGCCTGCTTATCGGAGGCGTTGTTCCATGGTTGTTCTCATCACTTACAATCAATGCTGTAACACGTGCAGCTGCTCAGATTGTTGAGGAAGTACGCCGCCAGTTCAGGATTCCGGGTATTATCGAACGTACCGTTAAACCTGATTACCAGAGAGCTGTTGATATCTGTACTATTTCAGCACAGCGCGAACTTATTCCTCTTGCTCTGATAGCAGTGATGTCTCCGATTCTTATTGGAAGTTTCCTGGGTGTTGAAGCCCTTGGAGGTTTCCTTGCAGGTGTAATCCTTTCAGGCCAGCTTCTTGCTGTATTTATGGCAGGTGCAGGCGGAGCATGGGATAATGCCAAGAAGACAATCGAAGACGGTCTCTATGGAGGTAAAGGTTCTGAAGCCCATCATGCAGCTGTAGTAGGAGACACCGTTGGTGATCCTCTCAAGGATACAGCAGGACCCGCTCTTAACCCGATGATCAAGGTTATTAACCTGGTATCACTTCTCACAGCACCAGTCCTGATTGCATACCAGAAACCTGGTCATACTTCAGTTGGTTTGATTATGGCAGGCTTGCTTTGTCTTGCAATAATTGTTGCTTCTATCACTTTCTCGAAAAGAGGCGGATTCAAGAAACAGGCTTTTGAAGCTTAGACGATCTTAATCAGATCCTAAGAT
>CAIPJU010000236.1 GCA_903865465.1 uncultured Bacteroidota bacterium | reverse complement strand
TGGATAGAGCAACAGCCTTCTAAGCTGTGGGTCCCGCGTTCGAATCGCGGCGGAATCACATTAATACAGGGAGCCAGGTTTATTCTGACTCCCTTTTGCTTTCTGATCTGAGAATCCCACTTAATTAAATTGACTTATTAGCTAAGAGTGTGCGGCAGGGACCATTAAAGTCCTATTTTTCAATCCCTTCGTCGAAATCCTGGCAAGAAAATTTGTAGGTAATTGACCTACACATTTAAGGCTCTTTTCCTACATTGAAATAGTATCAAAGCCTACAAAGAACCGTATCAACATGGTGTAGTTTTACCATGAATGAAATTAAAACCATTTATTATGAAAACAGAAGTATTCGGAACAGAACTTGGAAAGTCAGATAAATCTAACATGAACGCTTTCAATATTATTTCCGGAGGAGGCGAAAGAACAGTCTGCGGTAATCTTATTGTCAGCGGTAAATATGCCGGACGCCTTTTGGTCGATGGAACAATTACCCTTGATACCAATGCTTCTGTCACGGGCGAAATAATTGCCAATGAGATGATACTTGACGGCCGGTTTAAAGGCATCGCCAGAGTCAAAACAAAAGCTGTATTTCATAAAACTGCTGCTTTTGCGGGAAACCTGCTGGCCGATGAAGCTGTATACCATGAAGGATGTACTGTTACCGGCAGGAGAGTTGTTACTAAAAGTTCTGAAAAGGAAGCAGGAGTTGAAATAATTGTGGTACCTCAGGTTAATGAAAATTATAATTCACTGGGTAATAGCATCATTTTTTCGGGTAATGATGACCGCGTTTACATGATTCTATAGTTTCTTACTGAATCATCTGATTCCGGATGGTCACTGAACTCCCAAAAGGGAAAGAAATCCTGAACCCAGATATTGTACAAGCGGCCAGATGGGTAGAAAATTAATCTTTGTCACGGCAGTTGCAACAAGGAGTCCTAAAAGAAGAAAAGATCCGTATTTGTATAATCCTGCATGCAACTCAGGAAAACGTTTTAACTGCTGAAAAAGAAGATGCGATCCGTCAAGCGGGGGCAGTGGTATCAGGTTAAAAATGAATAGTCCCCAGTTAATATAGATGGCATAGAGAAATACTTCCTGAATAATCTGATTTGCAGTAGTGTCATGAGCAGTAAGTGTCTTATTCAGCAATGAGAAAATAAGTGAGAGTATTATTGCAAGCAGGGCATTCGATAGTGGTCCTGCCAGGGCAATCTTCATAATATCCGTTTTAGGATTCCTGAGTTTTTCTTCATTAAACTCAACCGGCTTAGCCCAGCCGAAGCCCACAACAATCAGCATTAAGAATCCCAGCGGGTCAATATGCTTCAGCGGATTAAGAGTAATCCTCCCCTGATCCTTAGAAGTAGAGTCTCCGCATAAGTGAGCAGCCAGGGCATGGCATGATTCATGTACTGTTAGCCCCAGAACTATACCCGGCAGAAACTTTAAAACCCTCGCCAGATTAAAGACTTCCATTAACGCGCTTGTTTACAGGCATGTAAAAATCGTCTTTTGTCAGTCCGCACTTTTTGATAACATCAAGGGCATATTCGGCACCCGAAAAGTTCTTGTCTGCGTTATTGGTACCTACCGTGAACTTCACTCCTGCTTTTTTAGCCCTGGCAACAAATGCCACGGATGGGATTTTAAAACGGTTGTTTATCTCAATGGCAACCTTATGCGTTTTGGCAGCATTGATTACTTTATCCATCCGCTCAGGAGTCCAGAATATGTCGTATCTGTCGGCCATCTGTGCAGGAAGATATGTTGGGTTCACATAAATGTTGATCGGTTCGGTGCTGATTATTTTTTCGATTGTATTAGCAAGGTAATCCATAAACTCCTGCTCATTATCAATCCATGTTTCATCCTTCATCCAGATCCTGTTTCTTCTTCCTTTAGCATCGGTAAAAGTCATCCCATCGGTAAAAATATAATCAAACTTATTCAGTGATTCCTTTGAGAAGATATTGAGCCATTCTCTTCCTTCTGCCTGCATAGCAAGCAGAAACTGAGGGTACTTCTTATAGAAATTCAGAACTGAATCGATTTGTGCATCGGTATGAACAGGAAATCCCAATCCGCAGTTCACTGCCAATCCATAAGTAATATGCTCCTGTTTTGATTTTGCAATGGCATCATCGATGGTAAAACCACCTTTAATGTGAATATGTAAGTCAGTGATTGGAAAGTCGCTGCTGCTTTTGCAGCCGCTGTAAAACATCATGAGGGTAAGAGCAAAAAAGGAGATTAGCTTTTTCATTTTACTGATATAGTTATCAAGTGATTTTTCAGTGAACACCTTTGTGGGCAGTAAAACTAACAAAAGTTATCCATACTCAAAAAGAATCTTATCAAAAGTGAAAAACGAAATCCATTAACAAGGGAGATATTAATAGGGGGGATAAGTCGGAAAAAGAGAGAATAGCAATTACATTTCTCTTCTTCCTTTGCGCAAACTCAGTTAACTCTGCGGTTAATGATAAGCTCAATTAAGCCTGGAATTAAATTATTTTCAATCGTTTATATAATCTCACCCTTTGAAAGCAAAGATTGCTATTACTCTTTATTAAGAGGAGCAGTCAGATGAAGGTATATTCCCGATTTACCGAAGCCGTTTATTGAATATTCAACCCTTAAGGTTCTGTCGTAATAAGTAACAAAGTCGAGTCCGGCACCTGCACTGACCAGGAGTTTATTTACATAATTATTGTCGGGAGTCCTGTACCTGTCAGAAACATAACCAAGGTCATTAAATAGGTTAAAATAGAGTGCATAATGAACCTTGTTGAATTTCTCAAAAGGGATGAAATTAATTTTCTTAATGGAAGGTTTAATAATATTGTATTTAATAAGGTTCTTAAGTACAACAAAATGCTCTCCTTCAATGGTATTATATTCGAAACCGTGAAGATCGTACAAATACCCTAAAGATCTGGAATAGAGGAAGGAGTGGCTGCTATTGAACGAAAGCTTCAGGTTTACTCCAAACGCATAATAAAACCTGTTTGAAAGTGGCAGATACTCATAATAACTCTGAACAACTGAAGACGATGAGAATGAAGACTTTGACAAGGGAGATGAAAGGGTTTGATCGGCAATGAGTTCATAAAATGATCCTTTAACTGGATATGCCTTGCTGTCGCGGTTATCGAGAGTATAAATATAATCGAGCGTATAACACTCGAGATGGGTTCGATTCCTGGTAAGAAAATCAGGATTCAGTCTCACGATTGTATCTGCGGCACTGTAATCATAATAGGTAATGTAAAAATTATGTGTTCCGTGGATACGGGGACGATATTGATAATTTAACTGGTATCTCATTTTTTGAAATACCTGCCGGTAATGATAGCGGAAGGTGACCGGCTCGTTATGTTGTGTCGCAAAAATAACCTCATCCTGTTTTGATACCTCATATTCAAATCCAATCATATTTTTCTTGCTCTTGTCGAGTGCTATGTTTTTATAAGATAACAGAAACTGATTTTCATAACCAAAAAGCAGTATCAGAATCAGAGTTTCGCGTCGTCCGAAACAGTTAAATTTCTGAAGTGATACACCATACTTCGATTTTGAAAGGTCTCCGGCTTTAAGCCAGGCACTAAAGTTACGATCATCATATTTCAGCATAACAGCCGGCCAGGTATACCATCTCTCTTCAACTGCTATTTCAAATGCAATATCCTGTGATGATGTCAATGAGTAAGTAATTGTTACATAATTGAATAAAGATGTATTCAGAAGGTTTTCACGTGACATTCTGACCTCCTCGCCTATCTCAGACAGGCGGATAGAATCGCCGGTTTTGAAAAGCAGTTCGCGAATTATAATACTCTCCCTCGTTGTTTTGTTTCCCCTGACCTTAATTTCGGAAATAGAATAGTTTAAGTCGAGCGAGTACAGGTCGGCTGAAATAAATAACAGGATCAATGCTATGATCTGTTTCACCCTCATCAGTAAATTCTTTTAAAATTTCTAAAATAGATAAAATTTCTTTAAGCGCTGTAAACTATCTTTACGGCCATGATTCTGAATTATATTGAAATATATATCAATTCCCGATTCCGGCTTGCTGCCCTGATCATTAATTAAATTGAATTAAGATGCGGAAAATAATTTTTGCCACGATCTTTCCTGTTTTGTTTTTCTTTCTTCCTTCAAATGCCCAGCAGGGGAGTGATACTACTGCATATCTGATAACCTGCGGATCGGGAACTGAAACCTATTCAGTTTACGGCCACAGTGCACTTAGAGTATTTATACGTTCGGCTAAAAGCGATATTGTATACAACTGGGGTGTTTTCGATTTCGACACGCCCTGGTTTGCCTGGAAATTTGCCAAAGGAAAGCTTGATTATCTGCTCGATACGGATGCCCTTCAGTCTTTTCTCAGGGAATATGTGCATGAAAAGAGGTATGTATTGTCGCAGAAGATCAACCTTAGTCCTGATGAAACGGCAAAACTGCTTGCCCTCATAAATGAAAATCTAAAACCTGAAAACATAAAATACCGTTATGACTTTTTCTATGATGACTGTTCAACCCGGATCAGGGACCTGATAGAGAAGTCATTGGGTAAGATACTCTTATACCCACCCGAAGAGAGGCACTCGGGAACGACTTTTCGCAAGCTTGTAGGCAAATATCAGGCTCCTTTCCCCTGGTATAAGCTGGGAGTCGATCTTATAATGGGGTCTTCGGGTGACAGGGAAGCTAACTTCAGGGAACGCATGTTCCTGCCCGAGGGACTTAAATCGGGGCTGTCGGACGCGGTCATAAGCCGCGATGGGAAAATGATACCTCTGCTGCAGAATCCTGTGACTATCCTCGATTATCCTGTTCCCACCGTGAAAAGTAATTTTCTGACTTCGCCAGCCTTTGTTTTTACACTTTTTCTGGTTGTAATTATTCTGATTACAACCTTCATCAGGAAAAAATTATTGATCAAAGTAATCGATATTACGATATTTTCAGTATTCTCTCTCCTCGCTGTATTAATGATCTTTTTCAATTTCTTTACCGATCATGCACAAATGAGGATGAATCTCAATATAATATGGCTGAATCCATTCATTATAGTTTGTCTTGCGGGCATAATTCTGAAAAAGAAGTGGACCGGAATGTTCAGAATCCTCTTTTTTATTTCTCTGATCTTTGTGGTCCTGTTTTACCTTTTACCCCAGCAATTCAATGCTTCCCTTCTTCCTCTCATCGTATTACTTCTTGTCAGAAGTTCTGCAAGGTCGGGATTTGAATGGAATCCTTTATCAATTAACCTATTGGAATAACTTTTATTTCAGCTGATTATGTGGATCCTCTTTTATCATTTAACAAACATTTAACACTTCTTAACACCACTTTAGAAAATCACTGACTTCTTTTGCATACCTGAATAATAAATACAGTAAAAAATATTACTTCACCATTTGCTATATTTGAAGCTTAAATTTTTAGACTATGGAGCAAACTTCCGACATTAGGATTTTAAATGAAAAAATTGAACGAGAGAGTGCCTTTGTCGACATCATAAGGATGGAGATGAACAAAGTTATTATTGGGCAGAAACATTTGACTGACAGCCTGATGATAGGACTTCTTTCAAATGGGCATGTCCTTCTCGAAGGAGTTCCCGGGCTGGCGAAAACCCTGGCGATAAAATCATTGGCAGCGATTATCGATGCTAAATTCAGCAGGATCCAGTTTACACCTGATCTTTTACCCGCTGACCTTGTGGGGACGATGATCTACAGCCAGAAAAAAGAAGAATTCATTGTTAAAAAAGGTCCGGTTTTTGCCAATTTTATACTGGCAGACGAAATTAACAGGTCCCCCGCAAAAGTTCAGAGCGCTTTGCTTGA
>CAIPJU010000235.1 GCA_903865465.1 uncultured Bacteroidota bacterium | reverse complement strand
ATTTTATTCTGGCATCCGCTATTTTCCAGTAAAATTCATCTTTTGAAGAGGGGAAGATAGGAGCCTTGGCCTGACCGGTAAGCTGGGCCTGCAATTGCTTCTCTTCAAGTGTTACGAGTAGTACCGCACCCTGGCTGTAATCGTACCTGCCGACATAAGTCTTCAGGATGTTTTCATCCACCGGATAATCTTTGCTGATTGTTTGTCCATGCAAAGAAGTAAGGCTAAATAAAGCAATAGTTATGAGTAAAATACTGTTGCCAAGGGATTTCCATGTTTTCATGACATTTTGAATAAGGTTTAGACTTCTTAAAATCGTTTAATCAAACTAATTTAAACAATAAATTTCAGGCAGGCTTTGTGAATGAAGAAAAAAACATTAAGCTGTCGAAGACATATCGAGTAGGTAAAGGGGAGTGAGCTTTGGGTCACGGCAAAATAGGCTGGATGGCAAACAAAAAATGAGGCACCAGCGCGTCGGACCGCAGCCCACAAAGACTTTGTCACGGGAGTCAAAACCGTCGGGTTGCACTGAATTTAATAAAAAGCTGAAATTTTCTCGCATACTCTGAAGCTGTCCGGGCAGCGGAAGGCACTTAATTAAACCGTTCGAGTTAATGGTTGGCTTTTATTTAATTGTCAGGTGTCGAGAACCTTACATATAACGATCCGGCGGTTGCTGTTCGGTGGCGATTTCGCCACTGAATTTTCTACGAAGAATAAAGGTTTCAATATGCACGTCACTGTCAAACGAAGCACTGCCCCGCCACTGAAAGCAAACGCCTGTTACCGCCTGGTGTTCTTTCGTCTATCCTTGTAAACCACTGTCAATATTGAGTTTTCGTTGTCATTGTCATATTGCTTTCTTGTCTGTGTCGGCTTGTGTTTGCGTTTTTTATTTTTATTAAAGAGTCGGGAAATTTTTTTAAAACAATTTTTTAAACATAGGCTTTGCAAGCTCTTTAACAAAGCTTTGGTTGGAGCTTTGGCAAGTAGGGCTTTGGCAATGTGCTTGCAAATTAAATAGGCTTCACTTTCAGAAATGATAATTTTTTTTACAACAATCGATGTTGTGCAAAGTTTCGATTTTCATTTCAGCAAATTAATTCCATCCTCAATTGTCGGATAAACTGAAACGATAGTGTCGAACCCGCTGATGCGAATTACTTCCATTATGGCTTCATTTAGACCGCAAAGCGCCAGCAAATTGTTGTTTTTCTTCATCTCTTTGGCAAGAAGGAGTAAAGTCCGTAAACCGGCGCTACTGATATAGTCGAGATTTCCAAAATCAATCAAAACCGGCTGTCCGGATTGTTGTATCATTGGCATTACTTCTTTTTCAAAATCTCCGGATGTTATTGCATCAAGTCTGCCCTCGACATGAATGATCAGTATTTCTAATGTTTTTTCATTTGTTACTTTCATAATTGTTTTTTTATTAAAAATGAATTTCGATTTTTATGATATTCTTTGTGTTTTCTCTTAAGTAAGTAAAGACATCAGTAAAGTTTTTTACAAGGTGAATTCCCAATCCTCCCACTTGCCGTTCATTTATATCTGATATGGTATCGGCGCTCTTCTGCGCAACAGGAACGAATTCTATGGCATCATCAATAATTTCAATGCATATGGCATTCTTATCACATTTTAGATTGAGAACAATGTCGTGTTCTAAAGTATCGATGTAGCCATAAAAAATAGTATTTGAAATCAATTTTTCAACAACAAGATTCACCTTGTAGCATATCTCAGCTGACAATTTCCAATCATTGCACAATCGGATTATTTTTTCTGATAATGAGGACAGATTATCTTTGGAATTTTTTATCACTATTTGTTGAATTTCAGCTGGAGTCTCAGAAAGTTGCTTACTGAAATATTTAATAGCAAGTATGCTGATATCGTCCGACTGTTCGGTGCCTGTCGAAAAGACCTTTAGATCATCAACAATATGATGAATGATTTCAAAAGGACTGTGGTTTGCCTGATTTGCAAGTATTTTAGAAATTCTTTTAATAGAATATTGTTGGTTGTTAATGTTAAATGCTTCGCTTACGCCATCGGTGTATAAAAATATTGTATCACCCTTTTCAAGTTTGAAAGTATTCGACTTAAAAACCGTATTTATGCTTATGCCAAGAGGGATGCAATGTGAAGTATTTAATTCACTGACAGTTCCACTACTTCTAATAACGAAAGGGTAATTGTGGCCGGCATTCACATATTCCACTTCACCTGTTGATATATTTAATATGCCTAAGAAAAGCGTAACAAACAAACTGCCTTCATTATTATTGCACAGGTAATTATTCATTAAATCAATAACTCTGTTGGTATTTAACCCGGCAATCTGAGTTTCAGCGCGCAAAATGGTAGAAGTTACAGCCATAAACAAAGCTGCAGGTGTTCCCTTACCTGAAACGTCGCCAATAGCAAAGCAAAGACGTTCGTCATCAATAAAGAAAAAGTCATAAAGATCACCACCCACTTCCTTTGCAGGTTCTATAAAACCATAAATATCGAATTCATTTCTGTCGGGGAAAGCAGGAAATTTTCTTGGGATCATTCCCATTTGAATATCACGGGCAATTTTCAATTCGCTTTCAATTTTTTCTTTAGCCGATGTAGTAAGTTTAAGGTTTTCGATATATGTTTTTAGAGCAAATCGCATGCTAACAAACGATTTATTCAATGAACCAACTTCATCATTTGAAGAAATAGGAGGAATTTCAAAATTAAAATCACCATCTGCAACTTTATCAGTAGCAATTGAAAGCTTTCGCAGTGGACTTGTGATAGAGCGGGAAATGAAAATAACGACAAGGAAAATAATAAACAATCCTCCCAGCCCAAGAAACATAATCCGTATAAAAAGATTATTTATATCTTCCATAAACTCATCCACGGGAAAAACAACACCGACAGACCAGCCATTTAATGAAACAGGAGCATAAGCAATCCTGCTAAGTTTATTGTATCTTATGTTATAAAATTCTGTCTCAGCAAAGGTTGATTCTCCTTTGATCATCTTCCTCCCAATTTCACTCATCTCGGATGATTTCTGCCCATCAGCAATACTAAAGATTGTTTCATTAATAATGAGTTTTTTAATGGGATGTGAAATATATGTTCCGTTTTTCGAAATCATAAAAGCATAACCCGACTTGAATACTTTAATTGAATCGAAATAATCACGCAGCAAATCCAGTGAAACATCAGCAGTCAATATTCCGATGAAATGTTTTTCCCCATTCTTTGCCCTGTAAAGAGGAACAGAATATGTTGACATGATTACATTTCCTCCGCCTTTATCATAATATGGTTCACTCCATAAGGGGCGGTTTAATTCTTTTGGGATTTTATACCAATCCATAGTAAAATAATCGTATTGATCATTTCCTAAGTATTTGAATTCAATTTCTTTTTTGTTCCGGTGGTAATACGGAGCATAATATTTCTTTCTTGGATTGGAGTAGAATGGTTCATATGCAATAGAAGCGCCCCAAATTTCAGTATTGTTTTCTACTTCCAATCTTAAAATGCTGTTTATTTCAGCTTCCGAATAACTGCTGTCTTCGATTATTTTTGAAAAATTATTTGGTATTTCCTGAACAAGACCAAGTATTTTTTCCGCTTTATAGACTATGTTTTTCGAAATGAGTTCTGCATTCAGCTTTAAATTTTTCTCAACCATCTTTTTCGAAATATGGTAATTGTCAAAAAAAATGAGCATAAAAACTAATGCAACACTTGAAAATATGGAAATAATAAGTTTAAAAGTAAGACCTCTTTTAATTATCGTTCGCTTCATCTGTTGCTTATTCTGATGCTTATTGAGTAAAAAAGTTTCTGAACTTATAGTCATGTTCCTGAGTACAAAAAAATTGTTATTCAAACTTAATGATTTCCGCTAAATTAGTTATTTTAAACACCTTCATTACTTCCTCAATGTAATCTCTCATAAATACTTTTTTTTATAATTAGAGAATTTATTGATTTAACGAATTAATGCTTTTCATACGGAAAGAGTTATTAGACGTACTATTCCAGAGAAACCATCTACTTCTACAACATCGCCATTACGAAATACTGTTGTTGCTTTTTTCGTGCCAATAACGCAGGGGTTATTAAATTCCCTGGCTACAATGGCTGCATGGCATATTACTCCACCCTCATCAGTTACAAATGCGGCAGCTTTTAGTAAACTTGGCATAAAATCAGGTGTAGTCATTGGTACTATCAAAATATCACCCTCCATCACATTATTCTGATCTTTGACATTCATTACAATACGCGCTTTTCCTGAAACTTTTCCACGGTAAGCAGCCAGGCCTTTAACCTCGTGCATGCCTTTATCAATTTTTTCACTATTTAATTCAATCCATCGTTTAGCTTCTATGCCCTCCATCATATCGAGAATGCCATCATGTAAAGACATTGCAAATTCCAGTTTGCGTTCAGCTAGTAGTTTTGGATTTATTCTTTTACCAATTTGTAGAAAAGCAACAATTTCCTCTTTATTGTAATATGACAACTCATGCTCTTCTAATTTTAGAGATAATTCTATACTGGCGAGAAATCGTTCTAAATAAAACAGGGATTCATAAGAACGTTCAGTTCTAAATGTTCTGTAAAAAACAAATTCCTCTTGAAGCTCAATCCATTTTTTTTCTTCCATATCAAATTTACTGATTATATCGGCATAGGGAAGAAAATAGTCAGGCAATTCTAATTTAGTATTCAGCCTGTCTATGAATTCATTAATTGAGTATCCCTCAGAAAAAGGGTCTCAGTAATTTACATAAGTGTGTTTTCTATAATGTTCTTTAAGGGATTCTTCTAAATCAAAATCTGGTTGCCCCATTTGTTTCTGAATAATAAAAAGGTCGAAATTTTCCTCTTCTGCAGCATTGGATTTTCGGGTTACAGAGAGGTCAAGCAATGCCTGTTCCACGTTTTCGGACTTCACGCCATACTTTTTTAAAATATTCAGCAATTTCAGCTCTACTGATTTAGCCAAAGGGTGAGTGACGATAATAAAGGCTGCATTTGACTGAAAAAGTTCAACCCAGGTTAGAAAATCATGCAATTTTTTTTCTGAAATCGCAGTTTGTTCCGGATCAGTCTTTTCGAATAGTTCGCGTGATAAAATACAGAGATCATTGCCGGTTTTTTGCCCTCTTTTAGTGAAATCCCAAAAAAATTTAGGATCGGAAGTGAGGTGCTTTTTAGAAACACAATCAACCCAGGTTTCTTCCAATCGCCAGATATGACGGGCGTAATCAATATCAATAACTGTATCTTCCATACCTGTAATTATCCTGCAATTTTCAATTTTTTGCCACATCTCAGACATAAGAGATACGCTTAATTATGAATAATTTCGGGTTAAAAATTTAATCATTTTCATAATTTCGTATCTTTTATGTCATTTAAATTAGAATTTGCCAAAGCAGCAGCTAATAACATTACATCCGGATAATCTTTGCCATTTTTAAATGTTTCCAGAACAACATGAGAAGAATTCATATATGGCGCTCCATAAAAGCGTATTACATCTAAGAAATACAGCGTTCGAACAACCTGATTGCCTGTTGTTCCTCATGGCTCAATGAGAATTGTAACACCATCCTTGCAAGCCCTTTCAAAATCAACTTCATAGTTCTTAATATCATAGCTGTCCCTGTATTTGCTAACCAGGCTCTCGGTGTCATTGTAGAATTTCCCAACAGGGGTTCCAACTGCATCAACCATGTCCTCAATGCGACAACGTGAAAGCAATCCAATTTTTACGGGCAACGATATTGATTTGCATAATCGAACAGATGCTTCAATAAGTTTTTCTCTTTCTAAGATTTCTCCATCTGTGAAGTTACTTACAGGGCTTATTAGCATCGGTCTGTTATTGGGAAACTCCATAACTGTTATCATTTCATCAATAGGATTGAAGTGTTTGTCGTAGTTCCTAATGAAACTCTCACGAAAGGGTTCTGCGCTAAGTTGTCCTCTGATGGCTGCCTGGATCATACCTGCTTCCAAATCATTGAAAAGTGCATTTTCAGTTTTTTCTGATACGATAGATTCAAAGCCTTTGATATTACTTCCGTAAACTACCGGCTCGCAAAACTCAGCAGCTTTATAAAGGCCCGAAATAATCTCTTCTGTCGGTTTTGTTATGCCAATTCCGATTTTATTTTTTTTAAGCAGTGCCTTTTTCATAAGAACAGCACCCAATGATAACTGATGATTCATAAATTTTTAACTAAGGGTTGTAATAGGACGACATTGTACAAAATTGAACCGACCATTATAATAAGTCCATTCAATATCGCAAGGGAAACCAGCAATTTTTTCTATGGCAATGACCATTTTAGCAAGTTCTGTTATTTCGGGTTCGTTCAACTTCTGTTGTTCTCCTTTTTCTTTTTCAATATTCTTCCAACCGGTTGTTCCGTCTTCCAACTTATAAATGCCCCATTCTTGTGTGGAGGGAAAGATATCTACGATAGCAAAAGACTTTTTATTAATACAATAGTGGTCAGGGGTTATTTCTCCCTGCACGATAGCCTCTCCCAACCCGAAAGCAGCTTCAATAATT
Source organism: uncultured Bacteroidota bacterium (assembly GCA_903865465.1). GTDB lineage: Bacteria > Bacteroidota > Bacteroidia > Bacteroidales > VadinHA17 > LD21. The sequence goes on along the minus strand of CAIPJU010000235.1, from coordinate 1,008 downwards.
ATTTCATCATAGTTTTCGTTCACAGGATTAACGGAAAAAGCGATACCTGAAATTTCCGGATTTACCATCACTTGAATTACCACGGCCCCCTGTATGGGATCAGATTTTCCTTTTTCATTTAGGGTGTATGAAATTGCACGTTGGGAATACAAGGATGCCCAGCATCGTTTAACGGAATGAAACAGATTTTCCGCTGAGACGTTAAGATATGACTCTAATTGACCTACCCAGGAGCGGTCTGCGTTGTCTTCGGCGGTAGCACTGGAACGGACCGCAACCAATGCTGCCCCTAAGAGAGAATATTGGCTCTCAACTTCTCTGGCTATTTCTTCAGGAATTTCTGCGTTATAAAAAAAAGACAAAAGCTCATTAGAAATGGCTTCTATTGAACCTTCACCGCGATTCAATGTTACAAAAGATTCATTTATCCGGGTATTTAAGTTATGAGCTTTTAAAAGGCAGTCAAATGCTTGAGTAAGCACAACAAAACCGGGAGGTACAATTACCCCGGTCCGGTCAGTTCACCCAAAAAAGCTCCTTTCCCGCCCGCCTCCATAACATCGTTCCGGTTTATTTGGTTAAAAGTTTTAGTGTACATTTTACTTTTCTACTTTATTATTAATCACTTTCAATTCGATAAGTTTCTTTATTCATCAAGCCGAGTTTGTCAAAACACCAAAAAGACAAAGACAACGTAACCCCTACAATGGCGGCTAAGTCCATTCCCCTGAGTTTAACCGTTCCAATGCTGATACCCGCCCCACTTACACCGGCAACAAAAGTTATTGCTCCTAAGACCATATTTCGGTTATTGCTGAAATCAACCTTTTGCTCAACAAACATTCTAATCCCTTGCACCGCAATTATTCCAAATAAAAGCAATGTTATGCCACCCATTACGGCAACGGGGATGGTAGAAATTGCAGATGAAACCTTTCCAATGCAGGAGAAAACAATAGCAAGCAAGGCTGCCCCTCGTATTACCCAAACGGAATACACACGTGTAAT
>CAIPJU010000234.1 GCA_903865465.1 uncultured Bacteroidota bacterium | reverse complement strand
GTGTATTTAACTTTTTCGCTTTTATTAAGAAACATCTCAAAAAGTAAATAAAAACTAATTCTCACCTCCGGTATAAGGGATGGCTAATAGGCCTGAAAATTTAATTTATTGAAAATAAATGTATTATTCAGAAAATTTAGCGTACATTGCGCGGAATTAATAAAATCAATTATGAGTAAAGGAACAGTAAAATTCTTCAATGAATTCAAAGGATTCGGATTCATTAAAGAAGAGAATTCATCAAAGGAGTATTTTGTACATTCATCTGGTTTGAAGGAAACAATCAGTGAGAATGATGTAGTAACCTTCGATATCGAACAGGGTAAAAAAGGATTAAATGCAGTAAATGTTAAACTTGCTTAGTTTATCCATTATAATCATTTAGAAATTTTTGGTCCCGCAAAAGCGGGACTTTTTATTTAAATTAAGGAAAATATGTTTGAGAAAAAAATACCTGCTCTGAATTCACCCGATCTGTCAAAACTGAAGGAAGTTATCATTGACTTCAGAACAAAAATCTATATTGCTCCTGATGCCGATGAGGAAGAGGCAAGGAATCGTTACCTTTTGAGAATAGCAGCCAAAAAGATCAAGTAATCCCAAGTTATTTTATTAATTTTCACGTGTAGAATGAGATCCAGATGATTTCTGAAGGAATGATTTTTATACCTGTGGTCTAATCTGAATTAAACCACAAGCATCTTAAAACAAAGGCCTTAAGGAAATAATTTTATCAGGAGACTGATTTTATAATTATCCGGAAGGATTGGCAGAACAAAATTAATTATCCTGCCGGGTTTAATCTTTGTATTGTTTAACTTTTTTTGCTATTGGTCCTTTGGGACCTTTGCCAATTTCAAAAGTAACAACATTATTCTCATTTACTGGTTCAAGCAGGTTTTCTGTGTGTACAAATACACTTTGATTTGATTCCAGATCGCGGATAAAACCGTATCCTTTTGATTTATTAAAAAATGATACAACACCTTTTCTAACAAAATCTGGTACAACCTCTGGATTATTTCGGGTAATTTTTAGTTCTATGCTCTCGGCATCAACAGTTATTTTCTTATCAGGATCAGGAGGAGTGGCAGATATTTTACCATACTCATCCACATAAGCAATCATATCATCGAAACTGCTCTTACCTTCACTCTTTTTCCTGGCACGTTTTTGTTCCTTGTCTTTTCTCTTTTTCTCATTCTTCTTCTTAACTTCCTTCTTGTTAAATGTTTCCTGCGATCTACCCATATTGTTATTTTAGTGTGTATGTTTCCTTTTTAATGTCCATCCTGACAAGCTGATAATGTACAGATCGCAACAACCTCATAAGGTATTAGCATATATTTGCGCAAAATCGCCAGGTTGAATATGTTTCAAAGATACAATAAAATACCGGGAAATGCACCATGAACTAATTTGTACCTGACTCACAGACGTTTTAATTTTTTACCTGTATTTCTCTGCCACCGCTCTTATTTTCGGGCAAAGTTAGTTTTACTGTGACTGAAAGATAATTTTTAATTCATCATTCGATTTTCAAAGGCAAAAACTATCTTTAGGCAGTAAATAAAAAGAGATGGACGATACCGGTAAGCTATCAAACCTTGTGCTTGCTCCATGGATTATCAAGGCAACAGCGCTCATTGGAAAGCAGAGAAATGTAGGAGGTAACCAATTTCGACACGGATTGGCAACGATGGCTATTCTCCTCGATTATAAGCTTTTCGATGATTATGTTTTGCTTAAAGCTTCCGTGGTTCATGATTTGATTGAAGATTTACCTGAGACCAATGAGAGTGAGTTGCGCAGGTTAGATTACCAGGCTAATCAGGTGGTGGATCTCGTGAAGGAGGTCTCGAGGCCTAAAGGCCAGACTAAGACCGATTTTTTGAAGTCTCTGCTCGAAAACGGATCCAGAAATGCCAAGTTACTTAAGGTAGCTGACCGTATAAGCAATCTAACCGATCTTCACCGCGATCACTATTCCAAAGCAAAGATGACATCTTATCTTGATCAGTCAGAGAAATATATATTACCAATGGCTAACCAGGTAAACGAGAATATGGCAATTGAATTAAAAGACCTGATTGATAAACGGAGAAAACAACTAAACTTCCTTAAGTTTCCAGGCTTTTAATGACCACTCCGGCTGAATTATCTGAAGTAGTTTGTCAGTGAAGATATCATTTTTTCTCAGATTATTCAAACCTGCCCGCGCTTTTGATTCGTAAATTAAAAGCATTTTTCCCCTGGCATAAAATTTGTGCATTTTATTAGCAGACCCTGCAAACAGGTAATTCACCTGTAGAATTACTCCATTTACCGGTTAATGCTTTATAAGCGGCAATTATAGATGTACTTTTACAAATTGATTTCTTAAACCAATTAAAAACCAACCAAATGAAAAAGCTTTTTTTATTAAGCGCAGTCATATTATATTTTTTTACAGCTGCGGAACAGAACAACGTCAGCCTTGAATTGAAACTTGAGAAAAATAAAGTATATCGTTTTACTTCTCTATCGGAGCAATCCATTATTCAAACTATAAACGGAAACCAGCAAACCATTGAATCTAAGGTTAATTATGCTTTCTCCATGAAGATGATCGATGTCGCTCCTGAATTTATGATTACCGAAGTAAGGTTCGATACCATTATAACCAATACAAATACGATGGGAAAAACCATAAGCATGAGTTCAGTTAAGGAGGGTGATATAAAATCTTCCGAGACATCTGAAGTAATGTCATGCATAATGAACAGGTTAAGCAAGAATTCATTGTATGTTAAGATGGACTTTACCGGCAAAGTGCTGGAAATAGTCAATTCGAAGATGTTGGCGGATATTGTTATGAATGATACAAGCGCGATAACTCTCAGCGGACCAGTAGCTATTGGCATAAAAACACAAATCGCCAGTATGGTAAGTGATAAAACACTGAAGACCATGGTTGAGATGTTTACAATGCATCTTCCTGGTAAACAGGTGTCGGCCGGTGATAACTGGAGCACTACAGTAAACACTAATTCCGGTGGTATGTCACTTGATATTATTACTGATTATCACCTAAATGGAATAAATGGAAGCAATGCTGACATCAGCGCTGAATCAAAAATCAAGGCTTCCCCAAATGCTGAACCTATGAATAGCGGAGGCGCAAAAATTACCTATGATGACCTCTCGGGATTGAGTAAGTCCACTCTTCTTATTGATACAAAGACTGGTTTGCTGATTGAAGACAAGGGTAAATCGCATATTACAGGTAATCTTGGACTTACAATGCCTGGCATGAGTATGCAGATCCCAATGGAGATAACAAGTACATCGAAAGTTTCAATTTTAAAGTGATTTTATTAAGAAATTAAATGAAAAAATATCTGTTTTTTTTATTCCTGATAATCTCTTTTACAAGCCAGGCTCAGAATATCAGCGGAAAGGTATGTTTTGAAAAGGACAAGACACCTGTGCAGTTTGCTTCAGTAGGCTTGGTAAGGCTACCTGATTCCACTATGACAACAGGAGTGATAACATTGACTGACGGAGGTTATCTTCTTCAAAAGGTAAAACCAGGCAATTATTTTGTAAAGGCCAGTTTCGTAGGTTATAAACCCAGTGGAAGAAAAGTAGTCGTTGAAGCAGGGAGCGGAGATATTAAGGTTGATACCATCTACCTGGCCGAAAGTATAGCAAGTCTTAATGAGGTAACTGTGGTTGGCGAACGTCTGAAGGGAAAGGAGATGGTCGACAGGACTCTCTACGCCATTCCTCCGGTAATTGCCAAATCAGCAAATAATGGTTATGATATTCTTAAGAGGATACCTCAGGTAACCGTTGATTTTCAGAATAATGTCACACTTAACGGGAGCAGTAATTTTATTATTCAGGTCGACGGAAGACAACGCGACAAGGAGTTTCTTGCCAAGCTTCTTCCCTCGGATATCGAGAGCATTGAAGTGGTCAGCAATCCATCGGGCAAATATGAAGGCAATATCGACGGAGTCATAAATATAGTTCTGAAAAAGGAAGCCAGATATGGTATGAATGGAAATGCCAGCCTTAATATTAAACCCTTTAACAAGCCTACTACAACGGCAACAGGTAGTCTCGATTATTCAATGGGGAAAATATCATTCTACATAACTGGTTTTACCATCACCCAGAAGCTCGATATAAAATCAATTACCAGGAGCGATTTCACAATGGCCGATTCTACCAGCAGTCTGGCCGGAGGCGGAGGTATTAAAGTCACCAGCACCTCAATTAACACCGGATTCGATTATTATATGAATGAAAAGAACAACCTTAGTTTTAACTACAGCTATAAGCCTATCAGCCAGAATGTGGACCTTCTGAGTCAGACATTCCTTTATAAGAACAGTAATCCGCTCAATACAATATCTTCAATTACCAATACCGGATTAAAAAGTAATGAGAGTTCATTCTCATTATTCTACAAGAAAACCTTTAAAAAGCCTATTCAGGAGTTTACTGCCGAAACAAATTACTACATGTTCCGGTCAACTGACGGGAATGATTTCACCAATAAAAGATACCTTTATAACCAGGATTCGGTGCTGAGTACTTATGCCAGAAACGAATACAATGTTAATGACAGAAATTACTTTTCAACAAAACTGAATTATGTCCAGCCTATTGGCATGTCAGCCAAAATTGAAGCAGGTTATCAGCTTTATTATCAGAATCTGAGTTATAATTTCATAATTAATAAGGAGGAATCAAATAACCTGTTTAACTATGCGGAATTCAGGAATTCGGTCTATGGAGGAATTACCCTAAACCTTAAGAAAGTTGGTATTCAGGCAATGCTACGAGTCGAAGACAGCCATATAAAGGCCGATTCTGTAAGCCATCCAAACTATGCCTGTTTCCTGCCATCAGCCAATTTTCAGTATAAATTTTCAGCCTCTCATAATCTGAAATTTACCTACAACAGGAGGATTAACCGTCCGGGTATTTATGATATGAACCCTTATTATAAGATTGGGCAGAATTATGATATCTCGCAGGGAAATCCTGATCTGAAACCTGATTACCGCGACCGTCTGCAGCTCACGTATACCTGGAACTTCGGAAGTAACTTTTTTTCACCTTATATCTATCAGGAGTATTTTACTGATAAGGTGGGCCGGCGCTACCAGGTTGTTGTATCGCCTGTAACAAAGGCGCTGACAACCATTACGAAACCATTTAACCTTATGAGCGGATATGAATCTGGTGGAGGATTCAATGCAATGCTCTGGTATATAAACATCAATGCGAGGATTTTTCAGGGGCATTACAATGCATATTCGGGTGATTTAATTACTATTCCGGCTGTTAATTATTTTTCTTACAGCTTAACCAGTTACGCCTTTGCACAGCTTGATAAGAATAAAAAAACGACTGCCTATGTTTTTCTGAGTTATAACGGGGTGAGCGTGAATGCCCAGAGCAAAACTTACAGCATGCCATTCTATGGAGTAGGTCTGCAGAAGCAGCTTAAAAACCATAGTCTTGGTGTTTTCTGGCTGTTGCCCTTTTCAACCAATGTTAACCTGACAAGGACAGAAACCACGACTCCTGCATTTAATTCTACCAATACTGTTGGATTTAATGTTTCTAATTACTTCTACTTTGACAGATTAGGTTATTTCTTGTAATGTCGGTTAATGTCCTTTTGTCGAATAGCATGTCGTCTTGCTATACGATCCATCATCTGATCAGATGTCATCTGGTTAAAAAGTTCTCTG
>CAIPJU010000233.1 GCA_903865465.1 uncultured Bacteroidota bacterium | reverse complement strand
TATATGTCATTTTGTTGCCGATGTAACAACTTATGATTCAAGATATAATAATTCGCCTTATGGCTATTACGATCCTTACTACTCTCCCTATTCCTACGGAAGCTACTATTCTCCGTATAGTGCCTATTCCTATCCCTCCAGGTCAAATATGTCGAGAACCGAACTAAAACAATACCTTATTGACTTTGAAACAGGAAAAGTCCTTGAATTTGATGTTGCAAATACTGAGCTTCTTCTGATGAAAGACACTACGCTCTATGATGAATACGTTCAGCTTGCACGAAAGAAGAAAAAGGAACTTATGTTCGTGTATATCCGTAAGTTTAATGAGAAGAACCCATTGTTTCTGCCAACAGAATAGGTAGAGGGTCAATGCTTTTGTCAGATGCTGTTGGACAACCCGCACCATTATTACCTCCATCATAATGGAGCCAGGCAGATACTTAGACTTTCAGCGTGTTTACCCCGATGATAAAGAATAATCAAATCAACTAAAAATGAGACAGATTTTACTTTTTTGCCTTTTGATTATATTTCCTTTTGTATTGAAAGGGCAGGCTCCTTTTCCTCAAAAGGAAGAGATAAATCAATTTGACTCTTCAAAAACATGTATTGTCCTCGAAGATGATCAGTTTTCAGCATATAACCCTGTAATCAGAAAGGCTGTAGAGGCCTATTGGAAAATCACACCCTTTGAGTTTATTGATAACGCCGGCTTTGAAGCCAGAAGAAAAAATCCGGCTTATTCTTTTATTACCTTGACTCAGACAAGCTTTGAAAAAGACAAATCGAAATCGGTTTTTAATTTTATAAACCTGCTTGAGGGAAAGAAAGTGGAAAAGATAGGTCTTATGCCTGAGATCTGTGCCGTTCCTCTCTCATCAGCTGATGAGGATGACCTCGATTACAGCTATAAGCTTGGAGCCATATTACTGTTCATGCAAAAACATGCACGAATGATCTCCGCTGATCCTTCTCTTACCGGAAGAAGATATCTCAGATATTACAACAAAAATATACCCCAGATACCGGGGAAACTGGTATTGTTGAAACAGTCCGACCTGGCTCCCGAAATCGATACTCCTGAGAAAATCAGAGCTTTCACTTCCAATAATATAAAGATTGTCTCCGAGGATGAGATTATTAAAGCAGTTAATGAGAAAGCAGCGGGTACCCTGATTCTCCATAAAGTTGGCCCCGGCAAAGACAAGGCTTCGGGCTACTGTTTCAAGATGCTTATCGGGACTGATGATTCCGACATGTACTATTACAATCAGCATAAGATAGATAAGGATAATCCCGATGGACTACTGGCCCTTGACCTGAAGCGTATTATAAGATGATTTATGGTGCAGCAAAGGAGAATAAACCACGTCTTTTATACAGGAACAGTTGATCAGATCAGATTATTGACAAAAGCACTATTTAAGTTGTACTTTTTTGATCACTGTTTAGGCTATTAAAGATAAATTTTATTATTTTACGATCATGGAAGAGAACAGAGTATTGACAGAAACGGAAAGAAACTGGGCCATGCTTTGTCACCTGTCGGCTTTCGCTGGTTTCTTTTTCCCCTTTGGTGGAGTATTAGGTCCACTGATTTGCTGGCTAACAAGAAAGGATGAATCATTATGGGTGAAGATTAACGGCATAAACTCCCTGAATTTTGAGCTGTCAATTCTTCTCTACACGGTTCTTACACTACCGCTTTGCATTATTATCATTGGTTTTCCAATCCTCTTTGTACTGTGGACGATCAAAATTATTTGCATAATAATAGCAAGTATTAAAGCGTCAAAGGGAGAGTTTTTCAAATATCCTCTCCTGATCCCTTTTATTCAGTAATGCCAGGGCTTTGATCTTTTCAGTGTGGCAGTTTTGATTGACAGAACTCTGATTTCAACTTCCTGATTAGTTATTCTGAAGAGAAATTTAATACGATTTAGTCATGGGTAACGGTAAAGGAAAAAATAAAGAGAAGATCAAAGCCGCTGAAAACGGGCCACTTTACTATGATGTTGTTCCTGAGAAAAAGAAGGGTTACAGCAGAAAGGAGTTTGAAAAGCTTCTGAGACCGCTGGAAATTGAGATGGTGAAGCTTCAGGAATGGGTCAAGGCCAACAAGCTGAGGGTAGTTGTTATCTTTGAAGGGAGAGATGCTGCAGGGAAGGGCGGTGTAATTAAGACAATCGCCGGATGCCTAAACCCCAGAATATGCAGGATAGTCGCCCTTGGCGTTCCTACTGAAAAGGAAAAGACTCAATGGTATTTTCAGCGATATGTTTCCGAATTGCCCTCAGGTGGTGAAATTGTACTTTTCGACAGAAGCTGGTACAACAGGGCAGGAGTAGAAAAGGTAATGGGATTTTGCAAAGATGATGAATATGAGGAGTTCCTTAGATCATGTCCGGAATTTGAAAAAATGCTTATCCGTTCGGGCATTATCCTGATAAAATACTGGTTCTCTGTAAGCGATAAGGAGCAGGAAAACCGTTTCCAGGAGAGGATTAAAGACCAGACAAAGCGGTGGAAGATCAGCCCGATGGACGTCGAATCGCGCGACAAATGGGTTGAATACTCCATGGCTAAAGACAAAATGTTCTCCTTTACCGACACAAAACAATCCCCATGGTTTGTTGTACATGCTGATGATAAGAAGAGAGCCAGGCTCAACTGCATAAATCATCTTCTGACACAGATTCACTACAAAGACCTGACTCCTAAACCGTTCAAACTTCCGCCCCTGAAACATGATCTGGCTTATGTTCGGCCACCTGTAAGCGATCAGACATTTGTTCCGGAGAAATATTGATTCAGTCAGAATAAAAACTAATATGGTAATAGAATTGCCGGATTCAGGTTTGATCCTGCAAAATGACAAAATAATACTTCGGCCACTTGTGACCGCTGATTATCAGGTATTTAAAAAATTAACATGTGATAAGTCAATTTGGATCTATTTTACCAATGATTTATCGGTAGAAGAGGTACTTACAACCTGGATAGATGACGCAGTCAATGAGGCTGATAAGAAAACCCGCATCCCCTTTACCATTATTGACCGTACTACCGGCAAGGTAGCAGGTTCAACAAGTATTGGAAATATTTCAGTCAGGGATAAAAGGGCTGAGATAGGCTGGACATGGATCTCGCGGGAGTATCAGGGTACCGGGATAAACAGGCAATCAAAACTCCTGATGATCACTTACATCTTCGATATTCTCGGTTTTGAACGTGTTGAGTTTAAGACTGATGTTTTAAATATACCTGCCAGGAAAGCCCTACTGAAAATTGGTGCGGGCGAAGAAGGCATTTTGAGAAGTCATACCTTAATGACAAATAACCGGCGGCGGGATACGATTTATTACAGCATCCTGAAACAGGAATGGAATGGTCTGAAAATGCAAAACCCTTCGTAATTGATGGGTTAATTATGGCAGTTTAGAAAATTAAATTCCGAAATATTGCTTTATAAACGGAATCCATCGTCTCATGAAAACGGGGAACGAGTTTGCCTGATAGAATTACCCTT
>CAIPJU010000232.1 GCA_903865465.1 uncultured Bacteroidota bacterium | reverse complement strand
GGTATAATATTTATGAAAATAGCCATGACTGACTCAGACAAAAGTACAAAACAGATAATTGATACAGCCTGGAAGAAAGGAATTGTGGTTCCGGGTTTTAACATCCCCTACCTTCCAATGATGGAACCAGTTATCAGGGCCCTGTCGGAAACGAAAACATTTGGACTTATAATGGTTGCACGTCTTGAATGGATAAAATTCAAATCAGGTACCATTAAATCAGTTCGGGATGAGTATGAAAAACTTAAAGACATTCGTTATACCAGGCTTCATCTTGACCATGTCCCTGTAATTGATGAGGACAACTTTCTCACCGACTTTGAACAAATAATATCTGAAGCTATCGATTTGGGTTATGGGTCAGTTATGATCGACGGATCAAGGCTTTCGCTTGGGGAAAACATTAAAAAAACGAAAATTATTACAAAATTAGCCCATCAGACCGGAATTCCTGTTGAAGCCGAACTGGGTGCAGTTATGGGGCACGAAGATGGACCTCTGCCCCCCTATGAAGAACTCTTTGCAACAGGCAAGGGATTTACCTCATCAGGCGAAGCAAAACGGTTTATTGAGGAGACTGAAGCCGATTGGCTCTCAGTAGCTATCGGAAATATCCATGGTGCAATCTCGGCAGCCACCAGGGGAGAGAAAAAAATTGAGGCACGACTTTCAATTCCTCATCTCAGGGAGATCAATGATACTGTTCACGTTCCACTTGTATTGCACGGAGGAACAGGTATAGCAAAGGATTATCTGATGCAATCATTTAAACATGGCATTGCAAAGATAAATATTGCCACTGCTATCAGGCAGCCTTATGAGAAGCTGATGAATGAATCGGTAAAGGAAGCCCAGGAGGCGGTTTACAAAGAGATGATTGACATCCTGACTAAGCAGATTGAAATTGCAGGATCGGCTGAACTAATTATAAATTAAAATATTACTCATGAAAAACTCTAAATCAACTTTCGCTCTTTATTTTGGCAACCGTGGATTTTTCCCGGAGTCATTAATAGCTATTGCCCGGAAAGAGGTCAGTGAGACACTGGCAAAACTCGGTTATGGCAGCATTATGATGGATAGCGATCTTACTCGTTTTGGTGCTGTGGAAAGTCCTGAAGAGGGTCGCAAGTATGCCAGATTTCTTGATAACAACAGGGGTAAATTCGATGGCGTTGTTCTCGTACTTCCGAACTTCGGTGATGAGACTGGCGCAGTATCAGCCCTGCAGGATGCTGGTGTACCAATTTATATCCTTGCCTACCCCGATGAGCTTGACAAGATGGGCTTCGATGTACGGCGCGATGCATTCTGCGGCAAATTTTCCATTATGGATGTATTTTACCAGTACCAGTTGCCATATACTGTTTTCCCGCCACATACAGTTCATCCCTTCTCAAAGGAATTTGAAAAGCAGATTGATAATTTTGACAAGGTTTGCAAAATAGTTAATGGCATGAAACGAATGACCGTGGGCGCAATAGGAGCCAGGACCACAGCATTTAAAACAGTCAGGTACGATGAACTTGCCCTTCAGAAATATGGAATAACCACTGAGGTTCTGGATCTCTCCGAGGTATTTCAAAGGGTCCGTGGCCTCGACATAACTTCTTCTGCAGCAAAAGATAAAGCAACCATTCTCAAAAATTACACAAACTTTAAGAAGGTTCCTGAAAAGGCCTTTGAAAACCTGGTTCGCTTTGGCGTGGTTATCGATGAGATTATTACAGAGTACGGATTAAATACTCTCGCATTGCGTTGCTGGATAGAGATGGAAAAGGAATTTGGTGTAGCACCCTGTGTATTGCTGAGTGAGATAAATGACCGTGGATTCCCTGCTGCCTGTGAACTTGACATTTGCAATGCAATAACAATGTATGGATTAAACCTGGCCTCAGGCAGGCCAGCCACCTGTCTGGACTGGAATAATAATTATGGTGATGATGAAAATAAATGTATTGTATTTCATTGTGGTCCAGTTCCACAGCAGATGATGAAAAATCCTGGACATGTAACTGACCACGCGATTTTAGCCAATGCAATTGGGTCAGGATGTTCATTTGGATGTAATACTGGACGTATGAAGGCAACACCGGTAACTATTGCCGGTATGCTTACAGAAAAAGGTCAATTAAATTTCTATTTAAGTGAAGGTCAGATTACTGATGACCCTGTTCCAGATGATTTCTTTGGG
>CAIPJU010000231.1 GCA_903865465.1 uncultured Bacteroidota bacterium | reverse complement strand
GTTGTGAAGGCAAAGGTTGGCAAAGGAAAAGAGGTTACGATAACTGAAGAGACCGATTATCCATTCAAGGGGAAGGTGATGCTCACCATCAATACGGAAAAAACAGTTAGTTTTCCTATAAGCATCAGAATCCCGGGCTGGGCCAAGGAAGCCAGAATAAAAACAGGTGACAGGAGTGAGACTTCGCCAGGAGGTTCAGAGTATCGTATTGAACGAAAATGGAAAAATGGCGATAAGATACTGATTGACATTCCATTGGAAATGCGTTCGGAAACTCATTACAATAATTCTCTTTCACTTCTGCGGGGCCCACTTGTCTTCTCATTAAGGATAGGGAAAGAATATAAAAGTGTGAAGATTAATTATGATAACTTTTCATATAAAGGGAGCATCGATTGGGAGATTGATCCTACATCACCATGGAACTACGGCCTCCTTACTGACTCCCGGGATATAAACAGGGGTTTGAGCATAGTAGAAAATCAGATAGGAAAATATCCCTTTGCTGACATAGGAGATATGGTATGGTCATCAGAAACAGGAAAATACAGTGCAGTTACAGATAATGCTCCATTGATTTTAACAGCCAGGGGAATGAAGATCCCGGAATGGGGGATAAAGAACAACTCTGCTGATAATCCACCCTTAAGTCCTGTTAAACCTGAGGGTGATGTCGAGACTATTGAACTTGTGCCTTATGGATGTGCAAAGCTGAGGATAACTGAATTCCCGGTGATGAATGTGGTGTTGATGGAGGACCTTATTAAACCCGCAAAGGAAAAATGAAAAACTTTCACTGAGGGACACAGAGAAACTCAGAGTTACACTGAGTAAAAATCTCTGTGCCTCTCCGTGCCCTCTGTGTCACTCTGTGCAACCTTAGCATCCAATTCAAATCTCATCAGTTTTTTCTCTCAACCATACCTTTTCTTCATCTGAAAGAAACGGGCTCAACCTATCATAAACCATTGAATGGTAATCATTAAGAAGCTTAATTTCGTTATCATTTAGCAATGATTTATCAATGAGATTCTTATCGATATAACACAATGAAACAATATCGAATTTCAAAAACCTCCCGAATTCAGTTTCCTCATCCTCATAACAAAGGAGCAGGTTTTCTGTCCTGATGCCATACTCGCCCTCCCTGTAAAGAGCAGGTTCATCGGAGGTCAGCATACCCGCTTCAAAGGGATACTGGCCACCGCCGCTCAGGGATGGACTAATGCTCTGTGGACCTTCATGAACATTCAGACAGAAGCCAACACCATGACCTGTTCCATGTCCGAAATTCAGACCCTTATCCCACAAAGGTCCTCTGGCGAGTGTATCTAATTGATAACCTTTAGTTCCTGCAGTAAACTTTGCGGCGGCAAGGTTCACCATCCCTTTCAAAACAAGGGTGAAGTCCTTTTTCTGCTTCGAAGTGGGTCTTCCTATAGCATTAGTTCTCGTAATATCGGTTGTTCCATCGAGATATTGACCTCCCGAGTCAATCAGCAAAATACCTGACAGACTGATTTCGGAATCTGTCTCCTTAGTTGCCCTGTAATGTGGATGAGCCCCATGTTCATTCCAGGCCACAATAGTACCAAATGAGAGTCCCAGGAAATTCTCCTGAAGCGACCTGAATTCATCAAGCTTCTCACCCAGCGAAAGTTCAGTCATGGCTAGCGATCCTGCTTTTTGCTCCAACCAGAAAAAGAACCTGGTAAGGGCTATGCCATCCTTTACCATCACTTTATAGATATTTTCAATTTCGATCTTATTTTTAACAGCTTTGATTTGCGAGGGAATGCTTATACTTTCAATTATTTTTAGAGAAGGGTTGATTGAATCAAATAAAGCAACTGAGGTATTACCCGGAGTGATAATAATTGATTCATCGTCTGAAAAAGATGAAAGAACGCCATCGGTCTCATCATAAGGCAGGATAACAATTCCAAGTTTGTCAAATTCCATTGCAATGCGGAAAGGAATCTTTGTCTCATCAACAAAGAGAAGCACCTGATCGGGTCCAACAATGGCAAAGGAGGCCAGCAGGGGACTATATTTCGTATCTCTGCCCCTGATATTAAGCAGCCACATAATGTCATCGGGTGAGGTGAGAAGATGATAATCTGCGCCTTGCTTTTTCATTCGATCTCTTACTTCCGTTAATTTAACTTCCCTGCTTTTTCCGCAGAATATCAGAGGATGATCAAAAGCAGGTTCAGAAGGCATTGAAGGGCGATCGTTCCATAGTTCCGAAATCAAATCGGCATCACTCCTGAAAACAATATTTTTTGATTCCATCGCCTCATTTAGTTTGCGCATTCTTGAAATTGAAAAAATACGGCCGTCGAATGCCACAGTTTTACCGTTTTCGACATTATCCTTAATCCAGTTTAGGGAGTCGTTATTCCCATTTATGCCGGGAGGAACGAGTTCAAATCCTGAATCCTGAAGCTGTTCCTTTGCCTGGATAAGGTAGCGGGAGTCTGTCCAGAGGCCGGCGAAGGATTCGGTCACAACGACAGTTGCAGCCGAGCCGGTAAATCCCGTCAGCCAGCGGATGATGCGCCAGTGGTCGGGGATATATTCGCCAAGGTGGGGGTCGGCTGAAGGAATTAAGTAAACCGAAATTTTGTTTTCAGCCATAAGGGAGCGCAGGGCAGCCAGGTTATTTTTAGAAGAATTCATCTGATTTAATAAATTTTCTGCAAGATAGATAAATCAATTCCGAAAACAGATTTCTAACATCCCTTATGCCCTACGGGCAAATTTCCAGATGATCTTGGTGAATTCAAAATCAATTCGCCAGAAATGATTTTCACAACTTCGCCATAGGCGATAAGGTATTGTAGAGATTCAAAGATTGTTTTTCAACCTTCGCCGTAGGCGATAAGGTATTGTATGTTTAAAACATTTCGTAAATTTGGTTTGCTGCATTATATTTAAAATATAGAATTATGAAACCTGGAACATTCACACAAATGTATGTGCAAGTTGTCTTTTCACCAAAGTCACGACAGGCACTACTCACACCTGATGTCCGATTCAGAATTTTTGAGTATATGAGTGGCATTCTTACCACAATGAATCACAAATCCCTGATAATAAACGGATATACCTATCACGTCCATATCCTCTTTGGGCTCAATCCTAACATCTCCGTATCAGATACGGTACATGATTTGAAAAGGGGTTCCTCATTGTTTATCAACAAAGAAAGAATCTTTCAAAATCACTTTTCCTGGCAGGATGGCTACGGTGGTTTTACATACAGCAACTCACAAATCAATGATTTATACCTCTATATTCAAAATCAGGAGGAGCATCACAGGAAAAGAAAATTTAAAGATGAATATTTAGAGCTGTTGGAAACCAATGATATCGCGTTTTGTGATGAGTATTTATTTGAATTCTTTGAATAAAACAATCATCTGTAAATAATGTCAGATCCCTGAGTTTATTAGCCTTGATTTGGATCGTTTAGGAAAAGAAATCCTTTAACCGCAGAGACAGGAAAGAGGTCAGCAGAGATCGCAAGAGTCAAAATGTTAAACATTGAACTTTGCGACCTTTGCTTAAACACGGCGACCTTTGAGGTTAAAAAGAAGTCGTGAAAAGTAAAATAGAACCGGTTTTCAGACGATTTGCGGTTTCTTTTGGAGTATTGCCAAGAGTCATTAAAAAATTTTACCTCAGCCTCTGAAGTTTACTAAGATGAATTTATATATTAGTACTGAATTCATAGTTAAACTACAATACCATTTTATATGTTCTATCTTTTTAACACAGATCAAATTAACCTTCCTGATTTCTTCAGGTCCATTTCAGAAGAAGAAATAGAGGAGTGTTGTACCTCAAAAGTTTTTCATCGTGGCAATGATTATTTTACATCGGGGTCT
>CAIPJU010000230.1 GCA_903865465.1 uncultured Bacteroidota bacterium | reverse complement strand
TGCTCATATTCCTACTTATTGGCAAGGGTTTATTTAATTAATATTCATTTTTAAAACAATATCAAGAGCATTTTTAAATCGTTGAGATTTAATGTTATTCTGATATTTATCCTTATGAACCAAAGCGTAATAAAGTCTAGATTCATCTTCAGCCAGGCTGATTTCACCCTTCCACATTCGATTATGAAATTCACTAAAGTTACAATCTGGACGCTTATCCAAATCAATTGATTTTCCTTTGGAAGACAAGATTACTAGAAAAACTGTAAAATAATTAATATGAAGTATTTGCTGTATCAAATAAAAACAGGCCAAATCATAATCAGTAGGTTCCCTATCGAAATAGCTTTTCAGTAATTCGATTTCTTCACTTTGATTTTTAGGTATGAAATTGACCACAATAGATAAATCTGCATATCGCAAATTTAAAAAAGCAGCTTCCCAATCTACAATCCAGGGCTTTTTTCCATCATATATGATATTTTCAGGTTTCAAATCGTTATGACAACTAACCAGACCTTCTTTCTCAAGCGGGTAAACCGAGGCAATCTTTTTATAGTTTTCAATCATATCTGAAATTTCGGAATCAGGTAAAATATTCAATGCCTTAAGTTTTTGAATGTATATGCCGGCTATTTCAAAAATGTTCATTACTGAGTGAAAACCAGGAAGTGAATGGAGTTTTCGAAGTAATATTGGTAATTTATTCCTCGCTTCATCTAAAGGGAAAGGTTTTGATTCTATAAAATGAGTAATTGAAAGCTTATTCTCAATACTCAGATATTGGATTTTTGGAGCGATTTCTGCCTCTGAAGCAATTCTCATATATGAAAAGTAGTAAGATAAGTTTGCTTTGGCAGCCACGACATTAGTATCAGGAATAATCCTAAGAAGGTATGGTTTTTCTTTAATCTCAATGCGGTAAACTAAGGCACCAGATTGTCCTGAAGTTATCATGACAATGCTGATCTTTAGTCTGCATATATTGCTTCTTTTAGAATAGCTTTTTTCATCCTGGGTTTAATGTACTTTTCACGGCAGATATCTACTTCAATTCCCAGTTGTGTTTTGAAAAATTCTTTGATCTGGATTTTAAGTTCATAGAGATCCTGAGTGTTTTCCTCAAATTCCAGAATTAAATCTAAGTCACTCTTGTTATTCTGCTCATCACATGCATACGAACCGAAGAGTCCTATTTTATCAATATGATACTTGTCTCGAAACAGTTTTTTGTTTTGAGTAAGGAAGTCCAATATTTGATCCCTTGTTTTCATCAGATCACAAAGTTAGGTAAATTTAGGTAATTATTCTATGGCTCGGATTTTATCCTTCAATTGTGCCTAACGGTTGCAGCTACCCGCAGTTGGGGATTAGGAATTGTAAAACTGCCAAGTTAAAACAAACCAACTTAATAACGCTGAACTCCCCACTTAACCCCCAATTGGGATTGAGCCTTTGTTGAACTAAATCCCTCCGGGATAGCGTTCCAATTAATCACTTCCATTTTATTTCATTTACAGCATTTAAACCCTAATGCATCAAAAATTCCTATATTTGATTTCAAGATTACTACCTGCATCATAATTGATTAAATTCTAATTGCCTGATATTCAATAGGCATAAATTAAAAACAGTCAGTAAGTACATACTTCGACTTCGCTCAGTAACAATCAGACCGAGGGATGCTTTGTGCTGAGCCTGCCGAAGCATAGTTCAATCCCGATGCATCGGGACTGGGTCTTGCAGACCGCTCAT
>CAIPJU010000229.1 GCA_903865465.1 uncultured Bacteroidota bacterium | reverse complement strand
CTTTCACAAATGTACATTGGGCATCAAAATCCTTAAGGAAGAATTCATTTTCCTTTTCAGGATAGATTGTGAATCTTGGTGCCTCCGGAATAATCAGCTTAAAGGTGTCATTTATAATATCGAAAGTAAGCAAATTCCCATCTGAAAGTAAATAACTCCCCTTGTAAAGCTTATACAATTCCTTATTGATGTTAATCTCCCTGCGTTCTTTCTTTAATTCTGGTTTTAGATCATCTTTCAGGTAAAGGTCAGATATTTCATCTGCTAAACTCTCATGAGTGTTGATTTCACCATTTGCCAAAACAAATACGGTGAGTCCGGACCCGGGGAAATGACTCATATAAGCTCTGAAACCTTCTGTTCCTCCTTCATGGCTGACCCTTTTCAACCCTTTATATTTATCAATAAAAAACCCATAGGTGTATTGGATTGTATCTCCATTATTATAAGTATCAACCGGGTTGAAAAGATTTCCAACCAGTCGTTCTCCAACCGGATTATTGCCTGACAGGTTTTTTGACCAGCTTATCATATCGTTCACTGAAGCATAAACATTTGAATATCCACAGGTTGAATTGCCCTCTGTATTTCTCCTGGCGTATTGATTATTTGACATTTTATAACCTGATGCACGGTTTAAAATAATTTTCCCGGGGGAATCGTAAATACTGGCAGTTTTCATTCCGAGCGGATCAAATATTTTCTCTTTAATGCATTGTGAAAAAGGCTTTCCCTCCACTTTTTCGATTATTCGGGCAAGGAGAAAATAACCATCATTTGAATACAGAAACTCATCATTAGGGTTAAAGTTCAATTTGTGATAGGTCTGTAAAATACTGAACTCATCTTCAGCAGTCCATGGCATTTCAGAAGGGATGGCTGCAAACAGTTGCAGGACGTCATAAGTGGGAATACCCGAAGTATGGTGGAGCAATTGCCCAATCGTAACAGGATGATTATAGCTTTTAAATTCAGGGATAAACTTCTGAATTGTGTCATTCAGGTTAAGTTTCCCCTCTTTTTCAAGCAACAAAACCATGAATCCTGTAAACTGTTTGGATACAGAAGCAAGATTGAAAACTGTTGAATCGGTTACAGGAATCCTATAATCAAGATTTGCAAATCCAAATATTCTCTTGTACAGAACTTTCCCGTCTTTAACAACTCCTATTGCTCCTCCCGGGGATCCCTTCAAAATTTGAGTTCCCAAGAGTGAATCAATTTTATCAGCCAGATCCGCTGATTGTCCTCTCAAAATCACTGATCCAATAAAAAGAAAGGAAAATATTAGTAATTTTTTCATCTTGTAGCATTTTATTTTATGAGGTTTCTTCTAATACCTGATTTGAAAAAAAGACAGCCTATTTTTCTAAATGTTACGGATTGTTAAAGTAATTCGTTACAGAAGTGCAAAAATATTCCTTAGCTCTGTGAACTATTCAGGTATTGGGTCCCATCAAAAAGTTAGTATTGTCTCAAACAGTCATAAAATGCAACTATTTAATTTATAACAATCATTTTAGTAATTTTCTCCTTCTTTGTCTGTAAATCAATAAAATAAACTCCTTCCCCCATATTTCCGATATCAAACATAAAATCTGCTTTGTGGGTAGTTTTGTTAATCTTTTCAGTTTTTGAGAGATTCCCGGTCACAGAATGGATTCTTATTAAAATTTCCCCAAAATAATTATTGTCTAATCCGATTGTGAAATTTCCCTTGCTCGGATTTGGGAAAATGGTGACAGAACCTTTTTCAAAAATATTTTCGATACCGGTTTGTATCTGAAAATTAGCGACTAAATTTCGATCACTGGTTGCAATAAATGAAAAGACTTTATTTGTGGAAACTCCAATTCCATTTTCTGTCCAATTAACAAATGAATAACCAGATTCTGCTTCAGCAGTAAGATATACAGTTTGTCCATGATTGTATGTTCCCGAACCAGTTATTATGCCAGAATTTGGGGTATTTAAACTGACTAAAACATCATGAAAGATTGGAGCAGTAATTACTGCCTCTCCGGAAACCGGGGTGTCATTGATCTTTATCCCGTTAAAACTTAGTTTGGTTTTTTCAGAAATTGTTGGTAATGCAAAGTAAACCCTATAGTGCCTGTTATCAATTTTTTCAAGATTTGCAGAATTTGTTTTAGAAACAATTAATGGCTGAAGACTAAATACAGGTGCGGTTTTACTGCCTGAATTATGCAGAAGCCAGCTTGGACCACTGGCATCAGCCATTACTATATCCTGCAACCCATCCTTATCAATATCAATTGCTGTTATCGATGGGGTAATAGTTCCACCTCCAATAATGTGTGTCACATTAACCGGATTCTGTTCACTGGAGCCAAGCAATCCATCAAGGCTATATCCGTTTGCCACTCCCTGCGATACACAAATCACTTTATGGATTAACCCATCCTCAGTAGCAACTAAAAAATCCATTACCCCATCTCCATTTAAATCAATAGCTGTTGGCCATGATTGAGTTCCGAGTACCAGTGGATTCCCGGATAAATCGCTTAAATAGACTGGGTCGGCAAGTGAAAGAGTACCATCAGTGGCCAGATTCCGATAGTATTTCAATTTGCCGTCAACTGTACCTCCAACAAGGTCCTTATACCCGTCCTTATCGATATCAATTAGCACCACACCATAGGCTGTCGCCTGAATACCTGATGGTTGCGAAATAATTGACTGAGAAGTACCTCTGGCAAATGGCCATACTCCGTTACGCGTAACCAGATAAAGATTATAAGCATCCATAAACTGATCACAATAAATAAAGTCCGGAAGCTGGTCATTAGTAAAATCATACCATGCAGAAAACAAATTTGCAGGTTTAATAAGATAATCACAATATGAATTGAAGAAATCACAAACTGTGGTTATTTTGTTTAATTGAGGATAGGTGTAGAGATCCTGAAAAGTCAATAAATTATTGGATAGATTTTTAGTATCTTTAAAGTTCCATAATATAGTCGGGGCACCGAAGGATTCTCCTCCTGAAATAGACATTAAAACATCTTCAAAACTGTTTGAATCAATGTCAGCTGTAGCAACGAATCCCCGATTAGGACTAAAACTAGGTAATGAGTCACCCCTGTAGCATAAATTCAAGGGTGTACTATTTACAACCAGAGGGCCAACATACTCAAACTGATGCGATGCAGAGGTACCTTTATTTTTGTAATAAAGTACCTGCCAGGTTGTGGATGAAAGGTTTGATGCAAATGCTTCCAGCAGACCATCTTTATTAACATCTTTGAGATAGATATGTGGTGGCTGATCACTACCGGCACTCCATGAAGGTCCCCCGGATTTATTCCATGGAGATGGGGTGGAAAAATCAAAATGAGGAACCTGACCAGAGCCGGTATTATAATAAATTCCTGCAGGGCCGGCAAGATCCAGTAGTTTATCTCCATTGAGATCGGCCAGCGACAAATGATTATCCCTGGCAGAATTACTTGCCCAGGTCGTCAAAGCCTCAGTGGTGAAATTATAAGTGCCGGGTGTTGAATTATTCCAATAAATATTTGTACTGAGAGTATAACTCTGACTTATAACTATATCAGGTTTCCCGTCACCGTTTAAATCTCCAATTGTTGCGGCGGGGTCCCATGTGGAATTAAAATCATAAACAAGCTCCAATATTGGCAAAGATGAGTTACTTATGTTTCTGTAGATTTTACTGCCTGCAATAATTTCGTTTTTCCCGTCACCATCGATATCTGCAATATCGCCCTGAAGCCAATTAGCGGAGCCGATATTAAAATAGGGATCGTCCTCGGGTGTATCCGAAGAAAATTTTATATAAGATCCATTCCCAAATTGTTCATAATTACCTTCTGTCCCCGGATAAAAAATCAATTGACCATCAAACGTGGCTATCAACAGGTCATCTACCCCATCATTGTTCAGATCACCTAAAAAAGCACCGCCATCACGTGCAAGAGGTCGAACCATATCAATGGTGAAACGAAATCGTTCCCATGGTGCAATAATTGATACATCTTTATCAAAAAACAGATCCATAACTCTTCCGTAGGGATCGATGGTTAAATTTTGATTTGCATAAGCATTTACAGATATGTTCTGTGAGAGTGCTTTATTGCCATACACTGGCAGAAATAAGAAACCATAACAGACTAAGAATCTAACTAATGCTTTCATGATTTTTGCGATTAATTCAGGTCATATATGATAATAAGATATCTCATTTCTATTTTATACTAAACAACTAATAATCCTAAATATAAATATCATGTTACAGAAAGGCCCCAACGCTTGTTTGAGCTGGAACTTCTTTTTTTCACATGAATTCAATATGAATCCTGAAAGAACTAAGTATGAGTCCACTCCGAAAAGTCTTTTTACCCCTAAATCCCCTAAGGGGGACTTTTAAACTTGCTGATTTTCAATTGTTCCCCTTTCAGGGGTCGGGGGTAAGAACAATTGAAAACAAAAACTCTTACT
>CAIPJU010000228.1 GCA_903865465.1 uncultured Bacteroidota bacterium | reverse complement strand
GGTGAGCAAGCAGGTATGCTTCAATCTCTTCCTTGTTCTTATCCTTGAAATATTCAAGAGCAGAAAGAATGATGCGCTTGTTTTCCTTATCGAATTCAATGACGCGAAGAGGAAGTTCATCACCGATCTTGAATGACGAGTGGATATCCTTTACGCCGCCCTGAAGAAGGTGCGATACAGGAACAAAACCATCGACATCTCCAGGAAGAATCACAATAACACCCTTTTCGATGATCTGTGAAATCTGTCCGGGTGTTTCGGCTCCGACAGCATATTTCTGCTCAAACTCATCCCATGGATCCTGATTGATCTGCTTGTGGCCAAGAGCAATACGGCGGGCATGAACGTCGAACTTAAGCACCTTGACTTCCAGCTCCTGGTTCTTTTTGACGAGTTCACTTGGATGACGGATTTTCTTCGTCCATGAAAGGTCTGAAATATGTATCAGCCCGTCTACGCCTTCTTCTATTTCAACAAAAACACCAAAGTTGGTGAAGTTTCTGACTTTTGCTGTGTGCTTCGAACCGATGGTGTATTTTTCATCTATATTCTGCCATGGATCAGCTTTCAGCTGCTTGATACCGAGTGACATTTTTCTTTCGTTTCTGTCGAGAGTAAGAACTACTGCTTCAACTTCGTCACCTACCTTAAGGAATTCCTGTGCACTGCGCAGATGCTGCGACCATGACATTTCGGATACGTGAATCAAACCTTCAACTCCGGGAGCAATTTCAACAAATGCACCATAGTCAGCCATAACAACAACCTTACCTTTGACTTTGTCGCCTATAATGAGGTTGGGGTCAACTGAATCCCATGGATGAGGAGTTAGTTGTTTGAGACCGAGTGCGATTCTCTTCTTGTCGTCATCGAAATCGAGAATTACAACATTCAGTTTCTGATCGAGTTTAACAATTTCTTCAGGATGATTAACCCTGCCCCATGAAAGATCGGTTATATGGATAAGTCCGTCTACACCACCAAGGTCGATGAATACACCGTAGGAGGTAATATTTTTAACTGTTCCTTCGAGAACCTGTCCTTTTTCAAGTTTGGCAATGATCTCCTTTTTCTGCTGTTCGAGTTCAGCCTCAATAAGCGCTTTATGTGATACAACAACGTTTTTGAATTCCTGGTTGATTTTTACAACTTTGAATTCCATTGTTTTACCAACAAAAATATCATAATCACGGATAGGCTTAACATCGATCTGTGATCCTGGCAGAAATGCTTCGATGCCAAAAACATCTACTATCATACCACCTTTTGTACGGCATTTGATGTAACCGGTAATGATCTCATCTTTTTCGAGAGAAGCATTTACCCTGTCCCATGAATTGATTGCACGGGCTTTCTTATGTGAAAGGAGAAGCTGGCCTTTCTTGTCTTCCTGGCTTTCAACATAAACTTCAACCTTATCACCTACCTTAAGATTTGGGTTATAGCGAAATTCGTTAAGACTAACTACACCTTCCGACTTATAACCAATATTGATGACAACCTCGCGCAATGTCATCTGAATAACAGTACCGATAACTACCTCATCAACTGCAATTGTTGAGAGTGTCTCATCATACATCGATTCGTACTCCCTGTACTTGGGTGATGATCGCTTTTCCTCACTTTCAAAAGCATCCCAGTCAAATTCCGCTGCTGTAACAGTACCTGCAGCGCGGGTTTTAATTTCTTTTTCTTCTGTAACTGAAACAGTATTCACCGTTTCACTGACAGCATTCTCTACGGCAACAAATGAATTTCCGCTTGTCTCCACAGCATTCTCTTCGTTTGTGATTTTTTCGTCTTCAGTCATGATTTTGTTTTTGTACTAGCAATTAATAAATTAGACATTATTTTGTTAAAAATGGCTGCAAAGATAGGATATTTTTCAAATATTCAGTACAATCAGACCATTTTAATTCAAACTGTTAGGTAACTTTTCAATGTCGCAGATGTATCACGGGATAAGCTGAGAGTTTAGAATTGTGACGCTGTTATAAACCAGGCAAAAACAGAACAGATCATTTTTTCATTAATAGATATGTTATATTATATTTGCAGTTAAGTTGATCGTTATGAAGGGATATCATATACAGGAATAAAGAAAATCAGACGATTAACAATAAATACTCAAACTCGCATAATGAAAGGGATTATTCTGGCTGGAGGATCGGGAACAAGACTATATCCTATAACAAGTTCCATTTCGAAACAGATGTTGCCGGTTTACGACAAACCGATGATATATTATCCGCTGTCGGTCCTCATGCTTGCAGGTATCAGGGATATTCTGATCATTTCTACTCCGCGTGACC
Source organism: uncultured Bacteroidota bacterium (assembly GCA_903865465.1). Taxonomy (GTDB): domain Bacteria; phylum Bacteroidota; class Bacteroidia; order Bacteroidales; family VadinHA17; genus LD21. Next base: position 8,099 of record CAIPJU010000228.1, on the reverse strand, counting down.
TCCCCGGGTTCAGGAACCTGCTTGGCGATGGCAAATCGCTCGGCATGAGTTTCAGTTATAAGGAACAGCCCTCTCCTGACGGACTTGCCCAGGCTTTCATACTTGGTGAGGAGTTTATTGGCGGCGATTCTGTATGCATGATTCTTGGCGACAACATCTTTTATGGCCATGGTTTTGGTGAGGTGCTTTTGCAGACAGCCACCTTGCAGAAAGGTGCATGTGTATTTGGTTATTACGTTACTGACCCTGAACGCTATGGAGTGGTTGAATTTGACCCTGACAAAAAGGTAATCAGCATCGAAGAGAAACCCTCTGCACCAAAGTCAAACTATGCTGTAACTGGTCTCTATTTCTATGATAATTCGGTTGTTGAGAAAGCCAAGGCACTTAAGCCATCGCCGCGCGGCGAGCTGGAGATTACAGATCTTAACAGGGTTTTCCTGAATGAGGGCTCGCTCGAAATAAAGCTTATGGGCCGTGGAATGGCATGGCTTGACACCGGAACTTATGAAAGCCTTCTTCAGGCAGCAAACTTCATTGCCACTCTCGAACAGAGGCAGGGACTTAAAGCCTCCTGCATCGAGGAGATTGCCTTCAAGAGGGGTTTCATCGACAGAAAAGCACTTCTCACGCTTGCCGAACCCTACAGGAACAGCCAGTATGGCAAATACCTTATCAGAATAGCTTCTGAAGAGATAAATGTTTTCGATGGGTTCAAATAAACTGTATTCTATTTATGAACATATATGAAACCGGATTCGACGGTCTGAAAATTATCAAACCGGCTATCTATAAAGATTTAAGAGGTTACTTTTTTGAAAGTTTCAATCTGTCGGTTCTCGAAAAAAACGGCTTATCATTCAATCCTGTTCAGGACAATGAATCCCGTTCATCAAAAGGTGTTATCAGAGGTCTTCATTACCAGTTAAACCCTTTTGCCCAGGCAAAGCTTATAAGGGTTATTGAAGGAAAAATACTTGACGTGGTTTTGGACCTTCGGAAAGAGTCATCGACCTTTGGTAAATGGTTCAGTCTTGAACTCGATTCCGAGAATAAAGATCAGCTACTGATTCCAAAAGGATTTGCCCACGGCTTTTCGGTTCTGAGCGGAATTGCTGTAATCCAGTATAAATGCGACAATGTCTATAACCAGCTATATGAAAGGGGGATTTCTGTAAATGATCCATATCTGAAAATTGACTGGAAAACGGCAGATGATGAGATGATAATAAGCGACAAAGATAAGGGACACCCGGGCTTTAAAGATGCCGAAAACAACTTTTAATAAATCATTCTGAATGCCAGTAATATTAATCACCGGGGCTAACGGCCAGCTTGGAAATGAACTCAAAACCGCTTCAAGGAACTATTACGGTTACGACTTTATTTTTACCGATATTGATACTTTAAATATTACTGATCCTGAACAGACTGATGCGTTCATAAAAAAAACAAAGCCTGACTGGATCATTAACTGTGCTGCATATAATCTTGTTGATAAAGCAGAAAGTGAACCCGATGCGGCGATGCTGATAAATGCAGGAGCTGTAAAAAACATTACTGAGGTAATTAAGGGCAGTGAATGCAGATTTATCCATGTCTCGACTGATTATGTATATGGTGGCAAATCCAACGTCCCATATAATGAGTATTCACTTCCCGATCCTTTATCGGTTTATGGGCGATCGAAACTGGCAGGTGAGAGATTTGCGCTTATTCACCATGGTTCGATGATTATCCGTACATCGTGGCTCTATTCCACTTTCGGAAATAATTTTGTGAAGACCATTCTGCGTCATGCAGGTGAGAAGGAGTCGCTGAAGGTTGTTTTTGACCAGACAGGCACTCCGACTTATGCGGCCGATCTGGCAACTGCCATACTTGAAATTGTCTCGTCGGTGATCAGAAATCATTTTGCCCTGAATTCCGGCATTTTCAACTATTCAAATGAAGGAGTATGTTCGTGGTATGATTTTGCTTCTGCAATCGTCAGCGAAGCTGGTCTGAAATGCAGGATTGAACCGATTCTCTCAAAAGATTTTCCTACTGCCGCAAGAAGACCCTCTTACTCGGTTATGGATAAAACCAAAATAAAGGAAAGTTATAACCTTTCAATTCCGCACTGGCACGCAAGCCTGAAAAAATGTATCAAACTAATGAAATAACCTAAATTCTATGTCAAGTACAAATGAAATCAGAAAGAGAGCTGAATTATGGCTCGGTGAGGAATTCAATGAAGAAACCCGCAAAGAGGTTCAGGAAATGCTCACTAACGACGAAAAGAAACTGATAGATGCATTCTACCAGGACCTTGAATTTGGAACAGGAGGACTCAGAGGAATAATGGGCGCCGGCACCAACAGGATGAATATTTATACTCTTGGTATGGCAACCCAGGGACTGGCAAACTACATTATCAAACAATGCGGAAGCAAAGATATAAAAGTTGCCATTGCCCATGACAGCCGAAACAACAGTAGCTATTTTGCCAAAACTACTGCCGAAATTTTTGCGGCTAACGGATTTGAGGTATATCTCTTTGAAACCCTCAGGCCTACCCCGGAACTCTCTTTTGCCATCAGGCATTATAAATGTCACAGCGGAGTTGTAATAACTGCTTCACACAATCCAAAAGAGTATAATGGCTATAAAGCTTACTGGAGCGACGGCGGACAGGTTGTAGCGCCTCATGATGAAGCTATTATTGACGAAGTACGTAAGATAACTTCAGTAAGTCAGATTAAATTCCAGGGAAATAAAGAGAATATAAAGCTTATAGGCGACGAAACAGATAAGCTTTTCCTCGATGAGGTTAAGAAAATGTGTATCAATCCGGCTGTTATTAAAGAATTCAGCAATATAGGTATTGTCTATACTCCTATCCATGGAACAGGGATCAAGCTGGTTCCTCCCGCATTGAGAATGTTTGGCTTCAGCAATATCATCAGCGTTCCGGAGCAGGATATCAACGATGGTAATTTTCCCACAGTAAAGTCGCCCAATCCCGAAGAGGCTGATGCCCTGAAAATGGCGATTAAGAAAGCTGAAGAGACCGGTGCAGAACTTGTTATGGCTACTGACCCTGATGCCGACAGGCTTGGTATTGCCGTTAGAAATAAAAAAGGTGAATTCATCCTGCTTAACGGAAACCAAACCGGGGCGATCCTGATATGGTATATTCTTTCCCAGTATAAAGCCGCAGGCAAATACAAAGGCAATGAATACATTATCAAGACTATTGTCACAACAGATCTTATTGAAAGGATAGCACAGGGATACAATGTGGAGTATTTCAATGTCCTAACAGGATTTAAGTTTTTTGCCGAACTGATACGACTTAACGAAGGAGTTAAGAAATATATCGGTGGTGGCGAAGAGAGTTATGGATTCCTTCCAGGCGAATATGTTCGTGATAAAGATGCTGTTGCTTCATGTGCGCTAGTAGCAGAAGCTGCAGCCTGGGCAAAAAGCAAAGGAAAATCGCTTTATGAAATTCTTCTTGATATTTATGTGGATTTCGGCCTCTATAAAGAAAAACTGGTAAATGTTGTAAGGAAAGGCAAGGAAGGGGCTGAAGAGATTAAAGCTATGATGGCGGGATACAGAACCAATCCTCCTTTGGCTATTAACAACAGCAGGGTTTTAAAGATTAATGATTATGAAATGCAGGTTTCCAGGAATATGACCGATGGTACAGAATCGCCGGTTGACCTTATAAAATCGGATGTACTTCAGTTCTTTCTTGAAGACGGATCAAAGATATCTGTCAGACCTTCGGGGACTGAACCTAAAATAAAATTCTATTTCAGCGTGAATACCAGCCTAGAATCAGCAGACAAATTTGAAGCTGCCGAGATGTTTCTTGATGAGCGTATTGCTGAGATTGTAAAGGATATGAAGCTCCAGTAACCGTCATTAAAAACAAATAGAATTCCTGACAAAATGAAATCATACCGTAAGGAGCTCTGGTTTGAAACTTCCACCAGGAGAGCTTTTATTAACATTACCGTTCAGGTGGAACGATGTCTTTCCGAAAGCGGAATAAAAGAGGGACTGGTTCTGGTAAATGCCATGCATATTACTGCAAGCGTATTTATTAATGACGACGAATCGGGGCTGCACCACGATTTTGAGGTTCTGCTTGAAAAACTGGCTCCCGAGAAGCCATATTCCCAATATAAGCATAACAGTTTTGAGGATAATGCCGATGCTCATCTCAAAAGGACCATTATGGGACGCGAAGTTGTTGTTGCAGTTACAGGTGGACAACTCGACTTCGGCCCGTGGGAACAGATCTTTTATGGGGAATTTGACGGAAAACGCCGGAAGAGGGTTCTGGTTAAGATTATCGGAGAGTAATTTTACAATCAGCTGATCAGGGTGCACCAAAGAATTCTTGGGTAAAATTCACCAGGTAGACCCTGTCAGTTGACCTTGTAAGAGCTGTATAAAACCAACGCAGGTAGTCAATTGTAATTTCATTACGATTGAACATTCCCTGATCGATGAATACCCTCTCCCACTGTCCGCCCTGTGCCTTATGACAGGTAACTGCATAGGCAAACTTTATCTGAAGTGCATTGAAGTAAGCATCTTTCCTGACTGCATCATACTGCTTTTTCCTTGACTTGATATAAAGATAATCTTCAAGCACATTTTTAAACAGCTCACTATTCTTATCGGCAGGAAGAGCAGGTGTATCGAGATGTAAAACATCGGTCATCACCCTGGCTTCAACTTCAAGGTCATAATCGCCAAATTTAAGTGTCATGTCGGCAAAATGGAAACCATAACGTTCTTCAAATCTCCTTATGCGCTTTACCTCAGCAATATCTCCATTTGCAATAAAGCCGGCCTCATCCTCCTCTTCATTAAGAATGGAATAGTTATTTTTAACCACCATTACCATATCGCCTGGACTTATCTCCTCCTCCCTGAAGAAGATCCTGTTACGTATTCCCTGGTTATAACGGTTGGCTTGTTTGTTGGAGTTTACAACAATGATAGTTCCATCCTGACCGCATGAATCATAAGCAGATGAGATCTCGTCGATCAGCTCTTCGCCGGTAATTCTTATGGTATCCTTAAAGTTAATACAATCGAGAAAAGGGCGATCGAGATCATTTTCCTGAACCTGCATCCTTACCCTTGTTGCATTCATCAGTACGCCAGATGTTTCACTCTGCCTCACAACCTGGCGCATCTCTGTCGTTATCAGTCCAAAACCATATCCTCCGAGGATTGAGGCATCGAGGGCAGGACTGACCTCTGATCCTACAGGAGGCAGCTGCGCAGTATCGCCGGTGATTATTAACCTACAGTCATAGCCTGAATAGACATATTCGATAAGGTCGTCAAGAACTCTTCCACTGCCAAAAATAGATGAATCACCCGAAGAATTTGAAACCATCGATGCTTCATCAACTATAAAAAAAGTATCCTTATGGAGGTTTCTGTCGAGTGAGAAGACGCCCATCCCGTCTTTTGCCGATTTCTGCCGGTAAATCTTTTTATGAATTGTAAAAGCAGGCCTCCCGCAATATGAGGAGAGAACCTTAGCGGCTCTACCCGTTGGTGCCAGAAGAACCGTTTTGATCCTTAGGATATCGAGAGTTTTAGCAACGGAGCTGACAACACTTGTCTTACCTGTCCCTGCATAACCCGTGAGCAGAAAAATGCTTTCCCCGGGACTGCCGCTGCTAATATAAAGTGACAACTTTTTCAGTGCCTCCTCCTGATCAGCGGTTGGTGTATTCCCCAGGTTTTTGCATAACTGATCATATATTATGTTTTCTCTCATCACTATTTATCAGTCAGTTTGCCTCGGGAAGGTTTTTTTCTTAATTTTGTTCGTAAACTTAATCAAACTTATCGTTAATTATAATGCCATTCCTGGAACTCTTTGATGAGACGCTCGACATAAATTCAACTCTAAACTACGATCTCTCGGTTCAGATCAGCTCAGGCAGAGTTTCATTCTGTATCCTTGATACAATAAGAAAGAAGTATGTTCTAATACGCGATTATATACCTGAAGGAACTAATTTTCCTGACCTTGAAGGAGTAGAGGAGATCTTGGGCAAGGATGAATTTCTTTCACGGAAATACAGAAAGATCAACATTATAACACCCTCTCCGAAGTTTACTATTGTACCGACGCCTTTATACGATAAGGTTAAAATGGAAGAATATTTCAGGTTTAACCATGTTGCAGAAGAGGGAAGCATTATTTTAGCTTCAAAACTTAATTATCCTGACAGTTATTTAGTTTATTCAACATCAAGGACTGAGAATGAACTTATTACCAGGCACCTGGAATCAGGAAAAGTGATGCACCATCTGATTCCCCTGATGAATTATATTTCAGAAAGCAGGAAGGGTGCCCAGGTAAATCATATTCACCTTCACATTGAAAGAGATTTTTTCAACATCATTTTATTTGACCATAGTTCACTTAAACTGTGCAATAGTTTCTTTTACAAAAATATATCCGACATTCTATATTATATCATGAATGCCTTCCGAAATCTTAACATAGGGCAGGAAGAGACAATTTATATCAGCGGTGATTACCAGAATCAGGCTGAATTGAATACAGCTCTTTCTCAATACGTAAGGCATATTAGATATTCGGTACCATCGAACGGTAATTCATTCAGCTATGTCTTCAACGAAGTTGAGATTCACAGATTTCTTACCATTTTCAGTACCACATCATGCGAATAATAGGAGGTGAATACAGGGGAAGGCGAATCGTACCCCCTTCTGGCTTAAAAGCAAGGCCAACCACAGATTTTGCCCGTGAAGGATTGTTTAATATCATTAGTAACAGAGTTAATTTTGAGAATATCAGCGTACTCGATCTATTTTCGGGTACTGGAAGTATTAGCTTTGAATTTTCATCGCGAGGCGCCGCATCGGTGCACCTGGTTGAAATTGACCAGAAGCATGTCGCAGGCATTAAGAAAGTTATTCGCGAACTGGAAATGGAAAATATTAAGCCACTCCATATCGATGTCAGGGCATTTCTTAAAACATGTTCCGTAAAATACGATATTGTTTTCGCCGATCCTCCATATGATCTTAGATGGCTAAGTGAACTACCTGATCTTGTTATGAATTCAGGAGTTCTCAAAGAAGATGGATTCTTTGTTCTGGAACATCCGAAAAGGCTTGACTTTTCAGGCCATAAACTATTCTTCGAACACAGAAATTATGGTGGCGTAAACTTCAGCTTCTTCAAAATTAAAGCAGATCAGGCCTGAAAGCTTTTAATAATCAGATTTTAATTATTTTCCTGATAAAGCTCTTTTCAACGGTTTTAACCCTGAGAAGGTAAAGGCCTTGCGGGTAAGGGCTCATATCAAAGATATAGCTCTCCGACTCAAAGTTTGCTTCCGAAAGAATATTTCCCTGCAGATCGGTAAGCTGAACGAAACATTTATAGCCTGAAGTCTCAATTGCAAGTTTATCAGTTACAGGCGAAGGGTAACACCTGAACAGCCGCTCAGCGCTGACATCCCTGACAGATACAATTTCGTCACCAGTGGCCCGCCAGTTTGCCCCATCATTATTATCAAGGGTGTTATCAATGAGTTCAATATACTTACCGTTTCTGTCGGCATCGGGCCATGGCGCCAGATTTGAATACTTCACATTATCGATTACATTTCCAAAGGGATCGGCCAGTACAAGGTTCTCCCCTTCTCCTGAAAGGTTCCTTGTAAACTGTCCAAATGAATTCCTGCCGTATTTTGCCCTGAAAACAACTTTATTACTGGCAAGAAATACCGAAGCTCCGGGATGAATTTCAGAGTAAGCTGGAAACTGATAAATAAAACCTGTTCCTGCGAAATAATAACCTGAGGCATTGATTGTTGAATTCCCTGTATTGGTTATCTCAATAAACTCCTGATCATCACCGGAAGGAAAATCGAGAGAGGCAACCGGACTGTAGTTGATTTTAGAAATAACAAGATTTGGCAATTCAGGATTACTGCACGAAGAAAAATCACCAAGATTTATTGTCATCCATGTAATCCTGCTATTAATAAAGTCCTTTATCTTATTGGCCTCATTCTGGATGTCAGGGATAGTGC